>DATIPP010000268.1:0-5105 GCA_035471825.1 Gammaproteobacteria bacterium | reverse complement strand
TAAAGATAAAGATAAAACAGGACGAATGAAATGCCGGCAAATGCGAGTAAACTGATGAAAAATACTCGCCTGTAATAACTGTCCTGTCTGTCCTGACTCATTCGGACAGGATTACACAGGATCTGCAATTATGAAAATACTGCAGTTCCCCGCCGTACCTAGAAAGGGTTCCAGGATTTCTCCCGCCGGTAATGCATGTAACCGATATTGACACCGGCGCGCAAACCGACTCCCAGCCGGATAGGAGCCAGCACGATATCATCCACCCGGTGATAATTCGCGCCGACACCGCCAACATAGTAAAAACTCCCGTCGATCGCGGGAAAACGCTGGAATATGGCATCTGTGTTGGGGAGATTGTAGACCAACACGAACACCTTCGAGAGGTTGCCTCCCGCATCGAAACCGATAGATGGTCCCGTCCAGTGCACTTCCATCGATCCACCATGACTGATTAATTGACCGTTGCCATAGCGGGCACCGACAACAATCGCCCCGCTTGCTTCCTCTCCCTTGATATAGGCATTCGGCTTGCCATAATCATCGAATATCTTCTCAATGACATCACCGAGCCCCTCGGCACCTTCACCGAAAAAATTCGCCGCTTCCTCAAGAATCGTATCCTCTTCATACGTCTCCTCGGTCTCGCCAACGGCATTCAGGGGAAATATGGTGGCAGTGACCAGTACAATGAATGATGCGAAGTTATACAATGAAAAGATTTTCAATCCCATGACATTACTTCCCAAGTATCACATCAGTGATGATATCAGCAATCCGGCCGGTATCAGCCTCGACCAGGACTACGTCGTTGCCGACAACTGTCCGTTCATAGCCGTGCGGAGGTGCCGGCAGGTTTCCTTCGAGTCCCGGGGGCAATTGTTTCTTGGCGATACCCGGGGGCAATGTTCCACCTCGTTCAAGTTTCATGGCGATACCGGGAGGCAATCCTTTCTTTTTCGGTTTTTTACCGGGATGTCCATTATAGTCATCATGATAACGCTCCCTGTATTCGGGATGATCCTTGAAATACTTCTTGATCATCTGCCGTTCAAATTCCTCGAAAGCCGCCCGCACACCTTCATTCACAACGGCTTTTGTAGCATCGCCTGCATGCACCGGCGGAAATCCGAACAATGCAACCAGGGATAAAACATAGATTACGTGTCTCATGGTGTCACCTTGAATTTTTATCGCTATGGGCCTGCAAGCTGCCAGGTTCGATTATATAAGACAATCCGGCTACCCGCACGGTTTCCCTGAAATATGCATCAAAAATGTGACATACTTCAAACTTGGCAATATTTCCGTCATCCATGCTCTGTGTGATAAATGCTGATATTTGAAAGACTCGCGGAAAAAAAGATCCTGGAAGCCATTGAAAATGGCGAGCTTGACAGCCTGCCCGGTCAGGGCAAGCCGTTACCTGAGGAGGACCTCTCGGAGATTCCCGAGACCCAACGCATGGCCTATAAGATCCTGAAAAACGCCGGCTTCATGCCACCGGAACTCGAACTGCGAAAACAGATCCACGAGGCCGCCACGGATGCGGAGACAGCACAGGAAGAACAGCACAGAAAGCAGGCACTGAAACGACTGCACTGCCTATTTTCACGCCTTGACTCACTGGGCGGATGCAGTACCAATCTTGCCCTGCAACAGGATTATCTGGATCTGGTACTCTCCCGGCTGGACAGAACCTGAACCGGGATATTCTCCTCTCCTGCCCCGCTGGCATGATGCAGCCGGCATGATTAGAATAGTGCCCTTTGTGACTATTGATATTAAAAATAAGACAGACTGGAGACTCGCAGATGTACAAGACATTTCAAATCGGCTTTCTGGGCCTCATACTCATTCCCGTACTCGTGGTTGCCCACGGCCCCTCCCGCCAGAAGATCGTCAAGGAAATTGAAATCAATGCGCCGGTTGAAAAAGTGTGGAACATTATCAGCGATTATTGCGCCATCAGGGAATGGAACCCCGCGGTAACGAAATGTGTAGCCGACAAGGGCAGCGAAAACGATTCCGTGCGCACGCTTACTCTGGAAAACGGTGCAACCATCAAGGAGAAACTTGTCAAGCACCTGCCAGACAATACGAAGTATCAATACATGTTGATCGAGCCGAACGACAAGGCTTTTCCGATCAACACGCACGGTTCGACCATCAGTGTAATATCCGGTGATGGTGGAACCACCGTCGTGGAATGGAAAGGTGCCTTCTATCGCTCTTTTCCCGGGCCCAACCCGCCGCCGGAAAAGACCGATGAAGCCGCCACAAAGGCCTTGGCCGAATTTTACATGACGGGACTGGAAAACCTGAAAAAGATGGCCGAGGGTAATTAATTCAGAAACGAATATGGCTGGGATGCATTCCACACTGTTTTTCAAGTGACTTGCAATCCTTTCAATAATACCCCCAGCCGGATACTGGTTGCCGGTATCCTCGTCTTTCTCGCCCTGCAGATCCGGGCTGCACCGTTTGCCTACATTACCAACCAAGGCGATGACAGCGTGTCCGTTATCGATACCGGCAACAATACGGTAATAGCAACCATACCGACGGGGCATCGCCCGGCCGGTGTTGCTATCCATTGCAAGCTTGAACGTGCATTCGTGACCAACCCAGAGAGCCGGGAGATCACAGTGATTGATACAAACCTGCAGGCCGTAATCAAAACATTCGGCCTGGGTGACGGTCCGGTCGGTATCGCCGCCAATCCAGTTACCAATGATATCTATATTGCCGACTGGTATCTCCATACAGTGTTTGTACTCAACGGCGAATCATTCACTGTCAGGCATGAAATCGAGGTCGGGCACTCACCATCCGGCGTAGATGTCTCGCGTGATGGCAAGTATCTCTATGTCGCCAACCGTGACGACAATAACATTGCTATTATCGACACGACTGATTACAGGATGATCGCTACCGTGCCGGTCGGCAAGGCGCCATTCGGCGTCACCGCGTCCGCTTCAGGCGATCATTTGTACGTCGCCAACGTGCAAAGCGGCGACGTTAGTATCGTTGATGTTGCCGGACAAAAAGTGGAAACGAGCATAAAAGTCGGTCAGTTTCCCTATGCGATTGCTGAGGACCCGGAGAGGAAACGTCTTTTCGTGACCAACCAGCGGGAATCAACGGTCTCGGTCATCGATCTCGCGGTCGGCAGCGTCATGGAAACAATCGGTGTCGGGGAATACCCGGAAGGGATTGCACTGCATCCATCCGGTGAAAGCATTTACCTGGCCAACTGGTTCGACAGCAGCGTCAACGTAATTGATACCGAACGCCTTGCCATTGTCGATGAAGTTGAGACTGGTGAAGGCAGCCGTGCGTTCGGTAGATTTATGAGTTGTGACTAATTTGCTAAAACTGTCTGATCCTTCCCCCGGTGACGCAGGCTTGCAATACGCTCAGTCATGACAATGGACAGCGGCCGGCTCTGTTTCAGTTCCTTCAGGATATGCTTATTCTCCAGCGACTTGTTCTTTGAATAGGCAAGGTACAGGGCCGATACCACAACCTGTTCAATCTTCGAGCCGGAGAAACCCTCGCAAGCAGCAGTTCCAGTGGTTTGCGGTTATGGACCTGCGACGACATGTCCTTAGTCCAGCCGCTGCAGTCCCTCGGTGACAGTCCAGTGAAACAACGGCGCCGGGACACTGAGCCGGATACGATCGAACAGCCCCGGGGCGGGCCCTTCCTGTGTTTCGATGGTGATAATGCTGACATCCGAACGCAGCAACGCCTCCAGATCCTTGATATTCTGCATTGTCCTCCCCGTCCTGTTGGCTGAAAAAGCGGCTAATATAGCATCCTTTTCCTGCCCGGTTTTTCCCTGAAAAATCATCATTATAGTTACTGCCTGCGTGTGAACAGTGAATATTTAATTGAATATTCACTGTTCAAATGGTATAAACCGTCGATGTCCACAGCCAATGTCGAGCAGCCCACTGAAGCTATCCGGCAACAGATACTGGCGGCCGCAGACAACCTCTTCCGCCATTACGGTTACAACAAGACCACCATGGTCGAGATCGCCGAAGACATCGGCATGTCCGCGGCGAACCTGTATCGTTACTTCGCCAACAAGCAGGACATCGTGCATGAATGCGCCAGACGCTATATGGCGGAGCGTATCGCACTCCTGCGTGAAGCAGTTTCAAAGCCGGATCTGACTGCCGGCGAACGACTGGAACACTACATCCTGACGACATTGTATTTCAGCCGGAACCTTGCTTCCGAAAATAAAAAGATCGGGGAACTGGTGGAAACGATCACTGAACAGCGTCCTGATCTCGTCCACAACCGTATTGAATCCGAGATCGCCCTGATTCGGGAAATCCTCGAACTCGGCAATGAAACCGGCGAGTTTACAGTCAAAAATCTATCGGAATCGGCAAGAACCGTTCACACCTGCCTGATTATTTTCGAGGTGCCGATTTTCATGAGTATCTATTCTTTGGAGCAATTCGAGCAATTGGCCAGATCGGTCGTTGATACACTGATTAACGGTCTGCGATCTCCCGGGAAGAACAGTGGAGACATTTGTTATTAATCATTTCAACAGGGATGTAAGGGAAGCAGGTAATGGAAAGAATTGAAAAAATACTCGGCCACTGGGTCCTAAAGTACCGCTGGGTCATTATCCTTGCCAGCCTGAGCCTGGTTGGTATTGCTGCAATTGGCACAAAAAATCTCTATTTTACGACCAATTACCGGGTCTTTTTCAGTGAAGACAATCCGCAATTGATGGCGTTCGAGACGCTGGAAAAAACCTATACCCAGAATGATAATCTTTTATTCGTATTCGTCCCGGCAGATGGCAAAGTCTTCACCCGGAAAACACTCAAGGCAATCAGCGATTTCACGGAAAAGGCATGGCAGATTCCCTATTCCACACGTGTTGATTCAATCACCAACTTCCAGCATACCGAGGCCGATGGAGACGAGCTTATAGTCAGTGACCTGGTTTCAGACATCGATTCGCTGACCGAATCGGATCTTCGTTCAATCCGTAAAATAGCTCTGGAGGAACCGATACTGCGGGACAAGCTTATTTCCGGAGACGCGGATGTTACCGCTGTCAATGTCACAGT
>DATIPP010000267.1:0-8957 GCA_035471825.1 Gammaproteobacteria bacterium | reverse complement strand
GCGGGCTTGCGGCCGACGGCAACGATCACACCTTTATCAATATAGACATCGGCCGGCTGGTTGATCCCGTTTGCAGGGTCGATGACATGGCCGCCCGAGATCTGCTTACGCATGCTGCGTCTCCGGTGTATGGGACAGGCTGCCCATGGTCATGGCCATCACGGCCATGCGCACGGCGATACCATGACTCACCTGCTGCAGTATGACCGAACGTTTGCCGTCCGCGACCCTGGAATCAATCTCGACTCCCCGGTTGATAGGGCCCGGGTGCATGACGATCGCATCGGGTTTTGCCGCGGCCAGTCTTTCCTCGGTCAGGCCGTACAGGGAAAAATATTCATGTTCGCTTGGCAGGAGTGCACTGCGCATGCGTTCGCGTTGCAGGCGCAACATGATCACGACATCAACGTCTTCAAGTCCCGCGGTAAGATCATGAAAGACATGCACACCGAGTGTTTCGATATGCCGGGGTATGAGCGTGCGCGGGCCTATCACCCGGATCTCGCTGGCTCCCAGTATGGACAGGGCATGTATTTCGGAGCGTGCGACGCGGGAATGCATGATGTCGCCGACGATGGCAACACGCAGGGAGCGGAAATCCTCTTTGTGCATGCGGATGGTGAACATGTCCAGCATCGCCTGGGTCGGGTGGGCATGCCGGCCGTCGCCGCCGTTGATGACGCTGATGTGCGGCGCGACCTGTGTGGCAATGAAATGGGCCGCACCGCTGTTCGCGTGTCTCACCACGAACATGTCGCAATGCATGGCCTCGAGTGTATGCAGGGTATCGAGCAGAGATTCGCCCTTGCGGGTGGCCGAGCTGGCGATATTCAGGTTCAGGATGTCGGCGGAGAGACGTTTGGCGGCCAGCTCAAAGGTTGTCCGCGTCCGGGTGCTGGGTTCAAAAAACAGGTTGGCAATGGTCTTGCCGCGTAACAGGGGGACCTTTTTTACCGCGCGTTCACCGACACCGGCAAAAGACTCGGCATGATCCAGGATATCCAGGAGTAAGGAACGATCCAGACCTTCAATAGTTAAGAAATGCTTGAGTTGTCCCTGAGCATCTAGTTGGATGTTCATTCCGCCGTCTTGATCTCCAGTGCCAGTGGCTCTGGGCCGGAGAGTTTAACATGTTCACCCGGTTTGAGGGTGATTGTATTTCCAACGACATCGGCCTGGATGGGCAATTCCCTGCCGCTGCGTTCTATCAAAACGGCCAGTATCACTTTTGCCGGGCGGCCGTAATCAAAAATCTCGTTCAGTGCCGCCCGCACTGTGCGTCCCGTATGCAAGACATCATCCACCAGGATGATCGTCTTGTCCTTGACGGTGAAAGGGAGGCTGGAAGGCTTCACCCGGGGATGCAGACCGATACGGCTGAAATCATCGCGGTAAAAAGTGATATTCAACTGGCCCAAAGGCGACTTGATGCCAAGCTTTTTATGTAACAGTTCCGCGATCCAGACACCGCCGGAATGAATGCCGATCATGAGCGGGTCGTCAGCCATGCAGTCTTTAAGTTCACCTGCCATCTGGCCAATCCATGTATCGATGTCTTTCCGGGAATACGTCATCAGTGATTATTCATCGCGATTGCTTTTCGGGATCTTATCATCATTTTCGCCCAGCCATGTTTCCAGTATCGCCTGCGCGGCAACGGCATCGACCTGTCGCGTTTGCCCGGTGCGCCGTCCGGCCTCGTAGGTAGACAAGCGTTCGTCAACTGCAAGTACGGGAAGATGAAAGCGTCCCTCCAGTTGTCGCGAGAAGCGTTCCGCCAACCGGGTCATATCCTGTGCGGCACCGTTCATGCACAATGGATGGCCGACAAGCAGCGCGTCCGGCTGCCAATGATTGATTAGTCGTTCGATCAGCGACCAGTCGGGTTTGTTGCGGTGGACGGGAATTATTTCAAGCGGGCTGGCGGTACGGGTAAGCGTCTGGCCGACTGCGACACCGATCCTTTTACTGCCGTAATCGAAACACAGCAGCGTATTGATTTTCACGCGTGACCAACGTCTCCGGAAATCTTTTCTATATCGACGCCCATCAACGCGGCAGCGGAAGACCAGCGCAGTTCGTTGGGCATGTTGAATATGATGCCGAGATCCGCGGGGCCGCTCAGCCAGGCGTTGTCCCGGATTTCCTGTTCCAGTTGCCCGGCACCCCAGCCGGCATAACCGAGGGCGATAAACGTGTTGTCCGGACCCTTGCCTTCCGCGATTGCCTTGAGAATATCGCGCGAAGTGGCAACGCCGATTTTATTGCTGACGGTTATGGATGAATCCCATTGCTGCAGGGGTTGATGCAATACGAACCCGCGGTCCGACTGCACCGGGCCGCCGTGATAGATCGGCGTCCGGGCGATTTTCTTGTCCTCGGTTTTCAGTTCCATCTGGTCCAGGATTTCACTCAACTCGAGTCCCAGCGGGCGGTTGATAATAATGCCCATGGCGCCTTCATCATTGTGCGCACAAATATAGGTCACGGTATGGTGAAAATTGGGATCTGCCAGACTCGGCATGGCAATCAAAAAATGATTGGTCAGATTTGAAGATTGCATGGCACTAGTATCAGCAGATTGCACGAAAACTACAAGTCTCGCCGGCCGGTTTGTTGAATATTTCACAGTTCATGATTTTTTTGACACCGGCACCGTTAAATTGTTGCAACTGCGTGTATGCAGGACGCCTAGCGGAAGCGATTGTTGTTCAGGAATTGCCAGGTGCGGGTGATATGTAGAATATCCGTTTCCTTTTTTATTTGATCCGGAAACGGCGCAAAAGGCGCCGAGAGTTCCACGATGCGGATGGCGGCATCATCCAGGATGCGATGTCCGGATGAACGCCTCACCGTGATGTCCCTGACACTCCCGTCATTGTTCAGGGCCACGTCCAGTATCAGGCTGCCCGAGAGGTTTTTCTTCCTGGCGGCATCCGGATAATTCAGGTTGCCGACACGTTCCACTTTTGCGCGCCAGGCTTCCATGTAGGCGGCATACTTGTATTCCTTAGTGCTCGCCGAGATAAACTTCCGGCGCGGGCGTTTTGCCCTGGCATCCAGTTTCCGCCGTACCTCGGCGCTCAGTGACGCGATCTTGAAACTGTTGGTGAGCAGGGCGGTGGCACTCGGTAGCGGTGGTGTCTCTTCCTTCTTTTTGACCGGCTTCTTCTGTTCCTTCGGTGCCTCGGTGACGGGGGCCGGTTTTTCCTTTTTCACCGGCGGCGACTCTTTCGGCTCTGCCGCCACTGCTTCGGGTTCCGGTTCTTCCGGCGTTTCCGATTCGACCGTCATTTTTTCCACCACCTCGGCGGGCTCCGGTTCGGGTTCCACCTCCTCCGGTTCCGGGGCCGGCGGTGTCGCCTTGGCGGGCGGCTCGGCCTGTGTTCTGGGCGGTGCGGTTTCCTCGGGCTTTTGGTCGGGAAACGGCGCGGGCGTTTGCGTGGCGGGGGTTTCCTTTTCCGGGCTTTCGCCGCCGCCCTTGAGATTCGCCTGTGCCAGTAATTCGGCCTCTTCGTCCGGTTCGCTCTCCTGCTGTACCAGGATGATCTCCATGGTCTCGAAGCGCGGCTGCAGCGTGTCCTCGCCGGCAAAGGTAACGCCGAGAATAATGACGCCGTGTACGATGATGGCCAGACATAATGTCAGACCAAACCGATCAACGGGGGTGATACCGGGCTGGGCGGCTACTGCAGTCAAAAATGATTCATCCAGGAAAAGACTATGCGCTGATTATAACGAGTAGACTGCGTGGGAATACAGTGCGGAACTAGAACCTGTCTCATCATTCCCCGCGAACTGCGTTGTAGTACAGAATGATGAGTCAGGGTCTAACGGTCCGCCAGTTTGCCCTGGATGGTCTGCATCAGGTCCCCGGCAATATCGATGCCATAAATCCGGTCCAGTTCCCGGATACAGGTGGGACTGGTTATATTAATCTCGGTGAGGTAATCACCGATAACATCGATACCGGCAAACAAGATACCTTCCTCTTTCAACACAGGTGCGATTTTATCGCATATCTCGCGGTCGCGGTTGTTCAGTTCCACGCCGTTGCCGGTGCCGCCTGCCGCCAGGTTGCCACGTGATTCACCCGCAAGCGGCACCCTGGCCAGGGCACGGGAGACCGGTTCACCGTCAATGAGCAGGATGCGCTTGTCACCTTCACTGATTTCCGGAATGTATTTCTGGGCAATTGCAAATTTTCCCCCGTACTCGGTCAGGGTTTCGATGATCACGGTCCGGTTGGGATCATCCTGCTGCATCCGGAAAACCATTGCCCCGCCCATGCGATCAAGCGGCTTGAGGATAATGTCACCATGTTCATGCAGGAATTCATTGATCTGTGTTGCGTCTTTGCTGACCAGGGTCGGCGCAATACAGTCGGGAAACAGATGAACAAAAAGTTTTTCATTGAAATCCCGCAATGCCTCCGGTTTGTTAACGACCAGCACGCCCTGGCGATAAGCAATCTCCAGGATCTGCGTGGCGAAGATATAATCCATGTCGACCGGCGGGTCTTTCCGCATCAGGATCACATCCAGTGTTGCGAGCTTCTCAACACTTCCGTCGCCGAACTCAAACCAGTTATCCGCGTTGTCTCTGACGTGCAGTTTTCGCATCGTGGCGCAGGCATCCGCGTTATCGATAAACAGGTCACCGATTTCCATGTAATGGATATCCCAGCCCCGTTCCTGTGCGGCGAGCAACATGGCAAAAGAGGTGTCTTTAACCTGCTTGATCCCGGCAATCGGGTCCATGACGATACCGAGTTTCATTCTAGAACCTTCATGATGGTCGAGTCTGTGAAGTCGTTGTCGATGTTCGAGAGTGTATTACAAGTGTAAGATGAAGGATAACCACATAATCCGGTATCTGTCTTTATGAAACGGAAAACACTGAAGATCGCGACACGCAGCAGCCCGCTGGCAATGTGGCAGGCAGAACATGTTCAGCAGGAACTGCTTGCCCTGCATCCCGATCTGGAAGTGGAACTGGTGGGTATAAAAACCCGGGGCGACAAGATCCTGGATACTCCCCTGTATGAAGTCGGCGGCAAGGGTTTGTTCATCAAGGAACTGGAACACGCACTCCTGGACGGCCGCGCCGATATCGCGGTGCATTCCATGAAGGACGTGACGGTGGATTTCCCTGCCGGCCTGACACTGTCCGTGATAATGCGCCGGGAAGATCCGCGCGATGCGTTTATCTCCAATCATTACCAAAGCCTGGACGACCTGCCGGAATCGGCCTGTGTCGGTACGGCGAGTTTGCGCCGCCAGTGCCAGGTGCGCGCGGCGCGGCCGGATCTGGTGGTAAAAACATTGCGCGGCAACGTAGGTACGCGCCTGCGTAAACTGGATGAAGGCAGTTTCGATGCCATCATCCTGGCGGCGGCGGGCGTCAAGCGGTTACAGATCGAGGACCGGGTGAAACAATATCTTTCCCGGGAAGTCATGCTGCCCGCAATCGGCCAGGGTGCCATGGGAATCGAATCACGCAGTGACGACGGGGACATCCTGGAATTGATTCAGCCCCTGAATGATGAAACCACCGCCATCCAGCTGATTGCCGAACGGACCGTGAGCCGGCAATTGTACGGTGGATGTCATCTGCCCATTGCCGCATATGCCGAGATCGATGGTGACACGATCATGGTTTCCGGCCTGGTGGGCCGGGTCGACGGCAGCACTATCCTGATTGAAACAATCAGCGGCAAGCGGGAAGAGGCCGAGGCGTTGGCGCTGCAGCTTTCCCAAAGACTGCTGGACAAGGGCGCGGATGAAATCCTGCGCGAACTGGTCGATGAGTAATGGCCTGAGTGGCAGGCGTGTCCTGGTAACCCGGCCGGCCGCGCAGGCGGAAAAACTCTGCCGCATGATCCGGCAGCAGGGTGGCGAAGCAATCGGGTTACCGGCAATCGATATCCGCCCACCGGCAAACCCTGCCAAAGTTAAAAAACACCTGTCCCGAATCGAAACGTATGACCTCGGTATTTTTGTCAGCCGTAACGCCGTTACCTGGACAGTAAAGTTGCTGGGAGAAAACCGGGACCAGTTGGGGAAAATACCCTTACTGGCAATAGGCGAGGGAACGGCCGATGAATTGTCCCGTGCCGGTTTCGAAAACGTGGAACACGTTACCGGCCGCTCTGACAGTGAAGCACTGTTGCAACTCCCGGTATTGCAGGAATATGCGATCCGTAACAATAAGGTTCTCATCTTCCGGGGTGAAGGCGGGCGCGAAGTCCTCGCCGGGGCATTACGCAAGCGTGGTGCTTCGGTTGATTACGCTGAGGTTTATCGACGCGTGGCACCGGTCTATTCGGAGGCGGAAATCGACCGCGCTTTCAGACCGGAAGCTCCGGATATAGTGATTATCACCAGTTATGAAGGTCTGAAAAACCTGCTTGGTATGCTAAGCTCGGAATGGCGTGAACGGTTGTTGCAATCACAACTTGTTACCATCGGGGAGCGGCTTGCCGGGCAGGCACGCGAGGAAGGATTTCATAAATGCCCCGTTGTTGCCGGACAGGCAACAGATGCAGGATTGCTTGCCGCAGTTTTGGAGAATGCCGGAGCCAGTAAAAAATGACCAGTCAGGAAAACACATCTGAACAAGCGGTTGATGATCGCAACAAAGCCGATTCAAACGGCAAGGAAGTTACCGGGGATGCGCGGAACCGGACCATTATTGCCCTCCTTATTATTCTGTTGATCGCCTTCACGTTGATAACAGCAGGCGGCGGTTATTTTCTCTGGAACAGGTTGCAGGCAATCGAAATCGACGTGGCGGCAACATCGCGTGCAATCCAACAGGTACAAAACAACCGCGATATGATCACGCAGCTGGAATCCGGACTCGGTGAATTACAAGCTCGGCAGCAGAGTCTCGATGATGCCCTGTCGAGACTGATGCAGGAACGACCGAAGGACAACCAGGACTGGGCACTGGCAGAAGTGGAATACCTGCTGGTCATTGCCATGCACCGGCTGCTACTGGAGCATGATGTGTCGACTGCCCTGGCGGCACTGGAGGCCGCCGATCGGCGGTTGCGTGATTTGCACATGCCGGGTGTGATCCCGGTAAGGGAACAGATCGCGGCCGATATGAACAAATTAAAAGCAGTCGAGACCGTCGATATCAGCGGACTCGCCGTCTACATGGCCGACCTGATCGATCGGGCGGCGGAATTGCCGTTGCGCAATGACCCAGTTGCTGCGGAACAACCCGGCACATCACAGGTAGAAACCGGTAACGGTACCTCCGGCTGGCGCAATTTTCTCGGCAACATCTGGAACGAACTCAAAAGCCTTGTGGTTATAAAGCACGAGGGAGAATTGACACAGGCATTGCTGTTGCCCGATCAGGAATATTTTCTCTACCAGAACCTGCGGCTGGAACTCGAGAACGCGCGTCATGCCATCCTCCGGAGAGACACGGCCAATTTCCAGGCCTCCATCGAACTGGTATCCGGGTGGTTGAAAACCTATTTTGATACCTCGTCGACAGCCGTGATGAATATACTCGACAGCCTGCGGCAGATGTCCGTGTTGAAACTCGAGGTTGAATTGCCGGATATAAGTTCATCGCTGGAATCGCTCCGTGCCACGATCCGCCAGAATGAATCCGGTGACGGAAATAGCCAGCAATGAGATTCCTGCTTGTAACATTCCTGGCCCTGGTGACCGCCATCATCGTTGGCGGCCTGACGGAAGATGCTACCGGTCATGTGGTCTTTACCGTTGCAGGCTGGACTGTGCAAACCAGTTTCCCTTTTTTTGTTGTCGCGGCTGTGGCACTTTTCATCCTGCTTTATGTTGGCATCCGATCGCTTTTAAGGATGTGGCATGTGCCGCGTGATCTTCGCAACTGGAAAAAACATCGGCACGAAAAACTGGCGGACAAATATCTCACGCAGGGGTTACTGGCGCTGGTGGAAGGGGACTGGTACACGGCCGAGTCCTCGTTGCGCAAGGGAATTCCATACAGTAAATCACCGTTGATTTATTATCTGGGTGCGGCGCGGGCCTCGCAGAAACTCGGTGATATCGACAGGCGGGATTATTATCTGCGCCTTGCCCACGAATTGAGCCCGGAAACCGAGGCCATCGTCGGTCTTACCCAGGCCGAGTTGCAACTCAACCATCACCAGACAGAGCAGGCCCTGGCAACGCTGACACACCTGCAGGAAAAACGACCCGGCCAGGGACAGGTCAAGTTAATGCTGCTGAAAACCTACACGGACCTCAAAGCATGGAACGAGGTCCTGAAACTGCTGAAAGAAGTCGGACGAATCGGCCTGTTGTCAAAGGAAACGGTGCATGCAAGGCAGATGGAAGCCTATGCCGGCCTGTTGCAGTCTGCCGGTGACAGCGCCGATATCAGGAAGCTGGAAGATACCTGGCAGAGTGTTCCGAAAAAACTCAAGCAGGAACTTTACCTGCTGGAAATATACGTCCTCGAAAAACTGCGTTTTGCCGATACGGCGGATTGTGAACCTTTGTTGCGACGTGTACTGAAAAAAAACTGGGACACGGGTATCGTTCGTCTTTACGGTCTTGTCGAAGGGAGGGACAGCAGTCAACAACTGGCTTTTGCCGAGAGTCTGCTGCCACAACATTTGCATGACGCGACGCTGCTTTTAACGCTGGGCAGACTCAACATGCGTAACTCGCTTTGGGGCAAAGCGCGTTCCTGCCTAGAGGAAAGCATCGAGTTGCACCCGACGCCGGAAGCCTACCGGGAACTGGCGGCCCTGCTGGAACAGCAGGGGGACTATTCCGGTGCTTCCGAGTACTACCAGCAGGGGCTGACACTGGCGACGAGTATCGCTCAACATGATTCGGTAAAGATGCTGGAGCAGAGCAGGAAAGAAGAGGAGATGCTCAAGGGAGCGAGGCAGGTGGTTTGATCATTTCAATTCGAAGGGGCCATGCTTTTTATATCCATTCCAA
>DATIPP010000266.1:0-6368 GCA_035471825.1 Gammaproteobacteria bacterium | reverse complement strand
TAATCCCGGCAAATTACCTTGACACAATCCGGAGTCTCACATAGATTAGCCCCAACAGTGCAAGACTCGAAATAATGACTGTATATGGTTGATTTCAATATTAATTTCAATCAACCATTCTTGTATTTTACTAATGGGGCCGTAGCTCAGCTGGGAGAGCGTCGCGTTCGCAATGCGAAGGTCGGGAGTTCGATCCTCCTCGGCTCCACCACCACTCTATCATTCCAGCAAACAATAAAATCCACTCACTCCCGTTATTGTTCTCTGGTCGGGAGCTGACTGAAACCGTGCCTGGCTTCAGCCCAGCGGGTATATAGCATAGCTATATGTCCAATTTCGTTCCGGACGAAATTGTCGATCCTCCTCGGCTCCACCATCTCTCTGCCCCTGTCATTCCGAGCCCTTCGACCTTGCTCAGGGTAAACTGCGCGAGATACCTACGGATGCCAGTTATGAGTGCTGAAGACTGAGGACTGAGTAAATATTACTCATAGCTCATTACTCATTTGATTGTCCATCTTATTCGTGTTGTGATCGGATGGTTGATTGATCTGGATCAATCTTCCCTATATGGCATTTTTGCTTAAATCTAATCCATGATCCGAATAGCCAATCATAAAGCCGTTAATAACAGTTTCCAGGAAGCTGTCAAGGAAAAGCTGTGTGCCAACCAACCTTTTTTACGGAAGGCATACAAAAAAGCAACACTGACGAATTTGCATAACGACCATGTCAATGCCTGTATACTTCTCGATATCCTGGATAAAGAACTGGCCAATCTGGAATCGGGAGGCGAACCCGATTATCTTTTGATGAGGGATATTATCAAGTACATGGTTAATTATCCCGATACCGTCCATCATCCCCTGGAAGAGATATTATTTGCCAGGCTGGAAAAGGTGGATGTGGAATCCCACGATTCCATCAATCGACTTTATGAGGAACACAATGACCTGACTTTTTTCGGTGATGAACTGGACGACGAACTCGAAAAAATTGCGGCAGGTTCGATTGTTAAAAAAGACAGGCTTCTTCAACTCTGCCACAAATACCGGGAATTGCTGTATTCCCATATGAAAACGGAAGAAGAAAAAGTATTTCCGCGAATTGAAAGGATATTCAGTATAACTGACTGGTCTGAAATAAAATCATCACTGGAGACGATTGAAGACCCCCTGTTTGGAGAAGCAGTCCTGGACTACTACCAACGACTGTATGACAGAATCCAGTCTGAAATTAATCAGGATGAATAGTAGATAACCTTTTGTACTACTTTGGCTATGTCTCTATAATCGGGAATAATTCTGTTTCTTGATTTACATACCCGGCTTTAGAGACAATGTCCCATGATTAACGAAAGTTATTTTATCAAATTGATAATAATATCCACGATTCTTGTCCTGGCCTTATTTAACCAGGCCGTGATTGCAAGTGGCGATACAGGGGCTAAATCGAATTCTGAGTATTACCGGGTTATCGACAACAATGTCGATCCGGCAACATTCACAGGCTGGCGTGTCTATCATAATGTTTGTGTTGAATGCCACGGTGTCGGAGGCTCAGGCACCGGCGTTGCACCTGACCTGACCCAATCCATCAAACAATTGACTCCTGCAGAATTCAGGATCAAGGTGCTGCATACCTATGCAGTAAGATACACGCTGGATGACTGGAGGACGATGGAACAGGCGATGTATGAAGAAATTGTCAAGCAGGAACAACGTGACCGCGGGATGCTTGAAACAATGCCACGCTGGCAATATAACCCTGCCGTCAGGGGAAATATCCAGAACATCTACCGTTATCTGAAAGCTCGTTCCGACGGCGTTATTGATCAACAAAAACCGGGAATATTGAAAGACTGATATCGGGATTCATCTTTCTTATGAAATATTTTTATTAAATAGTCGTTCCTGCTGATCGCGAAACGACTTGATATATTCAAAAACCTTTTCGGGAGATCTATTTAATAATAACAGTAATCTCGTCGACATCATTATTCCCGTTTCCAGCTTCTCCGTTATAACCTCATCCGCTCCGGCTTCAAGCAGTTTATCCAGATCTGAACCGTCCCTTGCCCGTACAATAACAGGTACTTCTTTCGCCACTTTCCTGGATGCAGAGAGGGCATTCAATGTCGATACCGGGTTATCGAGGCAAATGATAATGGCACTGGCGTTTCTGAGTCCGGCAGCCTCAAGGATCTGTTCATTTGTAACATCACCGAAATACACCGGATCACCATCCTGCCAGGCTCGTTTTATGATTTCAGGATTGGTATCCAGCCCTATAAACTCGATTTCCTGTTGATACAGGGTTTCGGCAATGGTTTGACCGACATGGCCAAATCCACAAACGACAACATGGTTACTGATTTGTCCCGCTGATGCTTTTATCTGTTGTGCGTTTTCCCTTCCGGCCTGCGGTATTTCCTGTCCAAAAAGCAATGAAGGTATCTTGCTGTTGAACTTGATAATTACCGGCGTCAACAGCATAGACAAAATTATCGCCATTAAAATCGGTTGAGTATCACCCGTCGTGAGCAAACCGGATATAACGGCAAGAATCAGCAAGGCGATACCAAATTCACCGCCCTGGCCGAGGATCAAACCAGTCCTCAGGGAACTTGTAGCTCCGTAACCGAATATTCGCAGTAAAAGAAATATAAAAAAGGCTTTTCCCAGCATTACTCCCGCTACAAGCAACAAGACCCAGAACCAGACATCCGGCAGTTGTGACAAATCCAGCTGCATTCCGACAGTTATAAAAAACAGGCCCAGCAAAATGTCCCTGAACGGACGGATCTCGATTGCTATCTGGTGCCTGAATTCGGTCTCGCTCAGCATCATCCCGGCCAGAAATGCTCCCAGCGCAAGCGACAGTCCCATTTTGTGTGTAATCCAGGCGGCAGCCAGGGAAATGAGCAAAGCGGTCAGCGTGAAAAGTTCCAGGGAATGTGATTTCGCTACTTCATGAAACAGGGGTCTCAGGGCCCAGCGACCGAAAAGCAGAATTGCTACCAGTGCAGCAAATCCTTTTAACAGGGTGATAAACAATATCCAGTATGAGACTTCTCCCTGTGCCAGTAGTGGAATCAGTACGAGAAACGGCACCGCTGCCAGGTCCTGGAACAACAGGATACTGAAGGACAGGCGGCCGTGTTCGGTCTGTAATTCCAGTTGATCGCCCAGTTGTTTTACAACGATGGCCGTGGAGGAAAGTGCAAGTGCCCCGCCGACTATCAAGGCACCTTGCCAGGCAATTCCGAGCCACCAGGCAATAAGCCCTCCCGATATCGTTCCTGCCAGTACCTGGGCCCCGCCAAGACCGAAAAGGGGTTTTTTCATCTGCCGTAACTGCGCGATGGAAAAATCCAGGCCGATTGTAAAAAGCAGGAAAACGACACCGATTTCACCCAGTAAACGGGTGGTGTCACTGCTTTTTATCCAGGCCAGGGCATGAGGCCCGGCAATAATTCCCACTACCAGGTAACTGACAATGGCTGGAACACGGAAGCGACCAAAGACGGTTATCGTGATAACGGATATCGCGAGCAGTACCAGCACTTCGCCGAGAAAATCATGTTCCATAAGAATGGATTATTGTTTTGATTAGCAAGCGAATAGGTCAGTTAACTTATTGATAATAATAGTCATTTTGCAAGCATAATGTTGATCTGGATCAATGAAAACAGCTTACGTATATTCTAGGTTATTGTTAATAATGAAAAAGAGAGCAAACTTGAAATGGTCAGGCATCTTGTACACACACAGGTCTCCGATGTAATGACACCCTATCTTATTACAATTGATCGATATGCGACCCTTGCTGAAGCATACGAGATCATGGTGAAAAATAAAATCCGGCGAATCCCGGTTGTAATTGACAAGAAACTTGTCGGGATAATTACCATGAGTGATATCCTCGAGGCAAAGCCCTCCGATGTAGGCCATTCCCTCAATTCAGATGAAATGAATGAACTGCTGTCTACCATCACTGTAGATACGGTGATGACGAAAAAACCCCTCGAGATCTACCAGACTGATACCCTTGGACACGCTGCCGAAATGATGCTTGATGAAAAAATCGGCGGACTTCCGGTACTGGATGCAAACAGGAACCTGGTCGGGCTGATCACAGAATCGGATATTTTCAGAACAGTCGTCAAAAAATGGCGGGATGACAACATACTCACTGCATGGATATAAACCATGCCGACAGCAAAACTCAAGGAATTCCTGGACAAAAATAATATCAAGTATATTTGCATACAGCATTCCAATGCCTATACGGCACAGGAAACCGCCCAGTCCGCGCACATTCCCGGCAGGGGTATGGCAAAAACTGTCATGGTTAAAATCGATGACAGGATGGCAATGGCAGTATTGCCCGCATCTGAAAAAATCGATCTCGATCTCCTGAAATCCGCAGCAGGAGCAGGTGAGGTCAGTATTGCTTCTGAAAAAGAATTCAAGGACTTCTTTCCCAATTGCGAAACCGGGGCAATGCCACCTTTTGGCAATCTTTATGAGATGGATGTGTATGTTGAAGAAGGACTGGGGGAGAATGAAGAAATTGCTTTCAATGCCGGTTCACACACCGAATTGATGAAACTATCCTATAAGGATTTTGAAAAACTTGTCAAACCTCATGTTGTGAGACTGAGTGCCGGATATGTTAGCTGATTACAATCCTGAATATTTTGTGAAATCAGAGGATATCAAAAAGGAGCTAAAACGTTCCAGGAAAGATCTTGAAAGTCGCCTTGAAAAGCTTAAAAAACATATTCGTCACACTGAGACAGAAATCGAACCTGATCCTGAGGACCAGGCAATACAAAGGGAAAATGATGAAGTAGTTGATAACTTGTCCAGGAATATACAAAAGCAACTCTCCGAAGTCCGCCAGGCACTCAGAAGAATAGATGACGGCACTTATGGTATCTGTCCTTTTTGTGGTGAACCCATTTCAAGTGCAAGATTACTTGCTATCCCCTATACGAACCTCTGCAGAAAATGTGCTTCTGACAGGAGCGGTTGAATATTCACATTAAACTTCATGGAATTTGTTATTTAAACTGAACAGGAATTTATATGGCTGATACCGGAAATGTCAATATCCATACAGACAAGCTCTCCGAATACCGTGTCTGGGATCGTACTACCAGGATATTCCACTGGGTTAACGTCATTACCGTCACCTGCCTGATAGGAATCGGTATTGTTATACTGAATGCAAAGACACTCGGCGTGTCCGATGAAGGGAAGCTGGCCCTGAAGTCATTACATGTGTATGTTGGATATGTATTTTGTATCAACCTGCTCTGGCGTTTTATCTGGGGCTTCAGTGGAAATCGCTTTGCCCGCTGGCGTGCCATTCTTCCGGTCGGTAAAGGATACTGGCGTTCTCTCGGTTCCTATATCACGGGAATTCTGAGCGGCCACCCGATACATTACCTGGGGCACAATCCGCTTGCCCGTATTATGGTCACTTTCATGATGTTGTTGCTGCTTACCCAGGCAATTACCGGGCTGGTTCTTGCGGGCACGGATCTCTACTTCCCGCCCCTGGGCCATGAGATCAAGGAATGGGTCGCCGGTTCAGGGGAAGATCATGAAAAACTCAGGTACATAACACCCGGATCTACTGAAAACGTGGATGAAGAGGGTTATGCAGAAATGCGAAAATTTCGCGAAGGGTTTATCGAAACGCATGAAATTGTATTTTTCCTGCTATTGATTGCCATCCTGCTGCATATCATCGGGATAGTTGTAACAGAATTCCGGGAAGGCGGGGGATTGATATCGGCGATGATTACTGGAAAAAAATACTTCAGTGACAGTCCCGTAGACAAGGATGAAGAGAATAAGGATAATTAGAACCTGTCTCAAAATTCCAATAACAAAATATTAACGGAATTGCATTGACGTAATCATGCGCTTGATATTCGCTGGGCTGATTTGCTTTTTTTTTATACCTGTAACTTTCGCCAACACGGAAGCGGCAGAACAGATAGTGCGTAAAACCACAATGGAAGTGCTGGAAAGGCTGGAGATGGACAGGGACACCCTTGCTACGCATCCGGAACATATCCAGATTGTTGTCAGGGACCTGATTACTCCCCACTTCGATTTCAACACCATGACCCGTCTTGCACTGGGCGACTACTGGAAGAATATCAGTGAGTCCAGGCATTCCTGCCTGATCAGTGGTTTCCGTAATTTACTGGTGGAACGTTATGCCGATATCCTGCTCGGTTATAACAACCAGATGATTACCTACGAAGCTGTCGGTCCCGTTGGGAAACGTGACTTTGTGAAGATACGCCAGACAATCACCCGCGACGGTGCCAGGCCGCTGCCAATTGA
>DATIPP010000265.1:0-8064 GCA_035471825.1 Gammaproteobacteria bacterium | reverse complement strand
ACTGTGATCATCCACCCAGTTGCCGACCACGAGGTTATCTCCCTTGTTAATGACGAATATGGCGGGCATGCCGGCAAGGATAAAATGGATCTCGTTTTCGATGTGTTTGCCGATGACGGGCTTCTCCCTGATCGCGGCGATCCTGCCTGCAACCGGCTGCAATTCTTCCAGGAGCGGTACCGCGGGAATCTTGAAACCGTACCAGTAGCAAATCGCTGTCATGATAATCAGTAGCGGCATAATCAGTATATCCCTGGCGAGTTGCATTGTTTCTTTTTTTATTCAGAGCATGAATGGGACGAAGATGGCGGCGGCGATAATCATGAAAGGAAGAGCATAGAACATTATCCTGTTAAAACGCTTGTCGCCAGCCATTGCCGGCCAGTCCGGTTCCATGAATCCGAGTATGACACCCCGGCCTTCGCGGTATTCCAGGTTCCAGAACAGCCCCGCCGAGATGTATAACACCGACGATGCCAGGATATTGCTGGACCATGTCGCTGGATAGTAGCCATCACGGAACACCAGGTAGATGTCATAGGACCAGCTGGCGGAAAACAGCCAGGCGCACACGGCGGCGTAGGTGATAGCGGATTTTTCCTGGCCCCGGACAAACCGGTACAGGGTGCCGACCGCCCAGGGCGCCGTGATGAAAGTCAGGATCGACATGAAGGCCGCGTCGTAGTAATCCCAGGTGATGTCGCCGGTGTATGGAGCAAGCACGACGAAGGCGGACAGCGCGACAAGAAACGTAATGACTTTCCACTTGATGAGCAGGTAATCGCGGTATGCTTTTTGGAACAATATGATCGTCTTGCGATGTTTGATCATTAACCCGATCGCAACGACGCACGCTGTCATCCATGCCGCAATATAGAAATAGAAAAAAGGAGTCATTGATAAATTTTTGCTAGGCCGGGTAACCCTGTCTGGCGTTCGCCAGCGCCAGGAAGTCCCGCCTGGTTTTCGGACCGAAGGTCCGGAAACCCGGGTTGGGATCTTCGGAATAAGTAGTTTTTAATTCCCGGATCCTGTCCCTGTCGATCTGTTTCAGGCGTCCGGCATTTATGTTATGGATGCGGGCAGCGTTTAGACCTAGGATTTTTTCTTTCATGGACCGGGTGATCTCCGGGTAGCCGTATTTTTCCCGGAATCCTTCGCTTATCTTGAAATTGCGGAATGCGACGATCTGATCCTGCGGGCTGCCGTACCAGATGCTGTCCGTGCCCCAGCAGATGCGTTCTTCACCGAGGTACTTGATCAGCTTGCCCATCACGTGCGCCGCCTGGTCCGGCCTGCTCATGTAATACCGCCAGAGGCTGCCCATCTCGGCGTAAAGGTTACCCTTGTTGGGGGTGTATCCTTGCTCGACGGCTGACTTGATAAAGCGGTCGATGCCTTCCGGTTGATCGGGATTGTACGGGCCTTCCGCGTGGCCGGGCTCGAAACCGGAGTGGTAACAAAGGAAAGTGAGATCGGGGAATATGTTGGCCGCCCGTGCAATGTCCGAGGGATCGGAATACTTGTATTCCAGCCCGCCCCCGAGCGGTATGCCGCGATGCGCGCAGATCACTTTTACGCCGATTTTCCGGGCCCGCTCCAGGAGCGGGATACCATGTGTTTCGTCGTCCATGAAATAGCCAACACCGTCCGGGCCCCATTGGGGGTAGAGCTTCCAGGCATCCACCTTGAAGACTTCAGCCTGTTCATCCATGAAATCGAGTGCACCGGGTTCGTTCGGCAATACGCCGCCCTGGATCAGTACCCGCTGCCGGTCTCCGAGCGTTTCCAGGATGTCCCGTACCTCTGCGGCATATTCTATCGGTGTCGGGTTCTGGTTACGGGCGCCCCAGAGCGCCGAGATAACCGTGATATCGGTGTCGCTGTCGAGAAAGACTTCCTTTACCAGTTGCTTCGCGGAGAAACAGTCAAAGGAACCGGTGTCGCATTTTGCAGACTGGCCGAATACCTGGCCGAGAACACGTTGCCAACGCCTGCCGTCTTCACCCCGGGCCCAGTCCGCAGATGGATCGACGCAGTGGGTCTGCATATCGATGATCAATTCGTCACCCCGGATGATGGCATCCGCCATGTCCCTGTCCATTGCGGCCGCTTCCGGAATGGTGAACAACCCGCCTCCGGTCACGAAGGTTTTACCAATTTGATTCAGCGCCAGGAATCCGGCAGCCATGCCGCAGGAAGATTTGAGAAAGCGTCGGCGGGAAAGGTTTAATCTTTTCGCGTAATGGTCAGAAATTTCATTCGCATGACAGTTATAGGCGCGCTGTATCTTGTTCTCTGGTTCGGGTAAAAACTCCCCGTTGGAAGTGCCGTCGATTTTTACCGGCAGGCGCCGGCCTTCCGGGTCAAGATCATCCTTCATGCATCGCACCGTTCATAACACCAATAATGAGTTAATCCCGGTCGAATATCATTACGCAAAACAGTTATAAATCCAGGCGAAGATCGCAGCGCAGATGCCTGCGTCCACTATCCCGTATAAGGTACCGACCACAATGCTTTTCACGCCCATGCCCGGTTCAAATCCCGGGTAAATGGAACTCATGGCCGTGAGAAAATCCGCCGCATAACCGGGGGAAATCATGTTGGCAAGTGTGACCAGGAGCATGCCCAGCCCCCAGATGGCAGCACCCGCAATGGTAAAACCCTTGATCGACAGTTTCATGTCATACCTCCTGTTAGTGTTGCTTTTTTTTCGGTATTGGAATCAGCATCGATACCCGTTTCCGGTACTCCTCGTAGTCCTCCCCATGATGTGCGACCAGGTCGCGTTCTTCAAGTTGCAGGGCAATAATAATATAGGCAGTCGTGCCGATGGCGAAGAGCAGGTGGCCGGCGCTCATGTGTGGTGTCGCCCAGAAGGCGATGATGAAACCAAGCATGATCGGATGACGGACGATCCGGTAAAGCAGGGGGTCCTTGAATGGCGGGGGTGAGTATGGCCTGTTCTTCAGGTTCAGGTATACCTGGCGCAGGCCGAACAGGTCGAAATGACTGATGAGAAAGGTGCTGATCAGCACCAGCACCCAGCCCGCCCAGAACAGCGCCCAGAGAACGTATCGTCCCGCCGTGTTATCGACGTGCCAGATTACTTCCGGCATCGGTTTCCACAGCCAGTACAGGAGTATCAGCGCGAGGCTCGAAAGCAGTACGTAGGTACTGCGTTCGATCGACGGGGGAACGTATTGTGTCCACCAGCGCTTGAATGCCGGTCGCGCCATGACGCTGTGCTGGATGGCGAATATAGCCAGTAGAACGAGGTTAACCGGTATCGCCAGAGCGTATGACACGGGGATGCCGGAATCAATGGATTTCGGAACGACCAGGTTGCCGATGAAGCCGATGGCATAGAGTAACGTGACGAAGAAAAGCAGGTAACACAGGACACCGTATACAAAGGCAAACAAGCGGCTCATTTCAACTGCCTCCACGGAAATACCACGATAATTGGCGCTTAAATTATAGGCCTCCCGGTGGATACGTCCAGAAACCGGGATTAATCTTCTTCCCAGAAGATTCTGTGTTGCTCGGCAGAGAACAGGAAATCCCGGACTTCCTTTGCCTTGCCCCCTGCAGCCTGGTGAGAGTCAGGCCGATATTATGAGTTTTTTGTCCCGACTTGTTCGTGGTTTCAATGTCCCATTGCGTGGCAAAGGAACCCGGTAGAGTCAGATTGACATACTTGCTCGTATGTCCCTCCTTTCTTTCCTGTACTCGCATTTGCCAGCGCTCGCGCATTTGTTTTCGCATTGCCTGCTTTTTTCATCCAGCTTTTGCTCTGTTCTTCTCCCGTCTAAAGCCGGTTCCCGGTTTTGGAGAAGTTCCCCGGTCGAACATTCCCTGCAATGCTTATTCGGGGCGATCATCACTCCCGTTTACTCGTTCTCCCGTATCCTCGTCGTCCAATTCACCTGGTATTTCTTCATTATTGCTGCCGGTTGAAACATCTGCGGCGGCGGATTCAGCCAGCAACCTTTTCAGCCCCTCACGTAACTCTCTTTCGCGACGCTCGATTTTTCTGCGTTCATCCTGCAGGCCGCGTAACAGGGCGCCTGCCATGAAGATCATCATTATCATAAACGGGAACGCGGCAATGATGGACATGGTCTGCAATGCCGCCAGTCCACCGCTCATCAACAAAACCGCCGCCACCATAACCTGTATACCGCCCCAGGTGACACGAACCAGCCGGCGGGGATCCAGTACGCCCTTCGTGGTGAACATGCCCAGAACAAAAGTGGCGGAGTTGGCCGAGGTGATCACGAAAAGAATAATCAGGATAACCGCCAGTGGCCCGATGATCTGTGGCAGGGGAAGCTGGTCGAGGGTGGTAAACAATGCCGAACTGATCTCCTTGCTGACGGCATCGGCAATCCCGGCATCGGCAAACATTTCAAAATAAAATGCTGTGCCGCCGAAAGTGGCGAACCAGGCGATACTCAACACTACCGGAACACCGATGACCCCGAGTATGAATTCCCTGATCGTGCGCCCGCGTGATATTCGTGCAATGAAACTGCCCACGAAAGGTGCCCAGCTCAGTCCCCATGCCCAGTAGAAAATCGTCCAGCGTTCGACCCAGTCATCACCCGTAAACGGTGACATGGCCAGGCTCATGTCGATCATGTGTGAAAAGTATTCACCGACGGAAGTCGTCATGACGGCGGTGATGAACGGCGTGGGACCAGCGAAGAAAACAAACAGCAGCAAGGCCGCGGCGATTAGCATGTTAAGGTTACTGATATAACGCACACCGCGTTCCAGCGGCGTAAGTGCACAGAGTATAAATACCAGCGCGATACCGCCGAGTATCGCGAGTTGTTGCTGGCTGCCGAAGGCAATGCCCATGGTCGTGCTGAGGCCGCTGTTTATCTGGATGGTACCGAGACCGAGGGTGGTTGCGACACCGAAGGTGGTCGAGATAACGGCAAGGATATCGATGGCGTACCCTAACGGGCCATCTACGCGGTTACCCAGCGTGGATCGAAAGGTTTCGCTGAATAGTCCGCCGTGCCGAAGACGGAAACGAACAAAGGCAATGGCCAGCCCGACAATGGCGAAATTGGCCCACTGGTGAAAGCCCCAGTGAAATAATGAATATCGAAACGCCACGTTGGCCGCCTGTGGTGTGCGTGCTTCGGCCAGATTCAGCGGTGGATCAATATAATGGGTCATGGGTTCGGCCACGCCCCAGAACACCAGGCCAACGCCCATCCCGGCGGAAAAGATCATGCCCAGCCAGGCGAGGTAGGAGAATTCCGGTTCCTCTCCTTCCGTACCGAGGCGTATGAGTCCGTAATCAGTGAACGCGATATAAATGCAGAAAATCAGAAAGCCGGTAGTGGCAAACAGGTACAGCCAGCCAAAGTGCAACGTGGTGAATTTGAGTGCCTCCTGGCTCCAGTCTGTCAGCCGATCGGGCATGTAGGCGCCGATCACGACAAAGACCGCCAGCAGGATTACGGAGATATAAAAAACCCAGCCTGGTAATGCCCTAGATGTCATGCCACAACCTTAATATAGTTAATAGTGATTGGTGAATAGTGAATGGCGAGTGATACAAGTTATAAGTGACAAGTAACAAGCACCTTTGATGTTCCTGCCGGTGATCAGGAAACCGGAATTAAATGATATCCATCTCTGCTCTTTGCGTTGTTTGTGGCGCGGTTTCCCAGGCCAGCAGTGCTTTCTTGCGTGTCTGTCCCCAGCGGTAATTGCCGATAACGCCGGTCTCGCGAATGACTCGATGACAGGGGATGAGATATGCGACGGGATTGCTGGCCACTGCGCTGCCCACGGCCCGCGCGGCGTCCGGTTGTCCGATGGCCCGTGCGAGTTGGCCGTAACTGACCAGGGAGCCACTCGGTACCTTGAGCAAGGCCTGCCAGACACGGACCTGGAACCGGGTTCCGTTGACTACGGCACGCAGGGGAGGATGTTTGTTCGCCCGGCCTGGCGAGAATATTTGATTTACGATCTTCTTTGCGACCGTGTTATCCCAGGTGATTTCCGCATCAGGCCAGTTTTCGTGGATGAGGTTTTCAGCGGTGGGTTGATCCTTGCTTCCGGCAAACGAGAGGTGACAAATACCGCGCGGATTCTCCCCCACCAGGCAAGTACCAAAGTGGCTGTTTGCAAACCCGGACCTGATTACCCAGCTGTTGCCGCCGGACTTGATTTCACCCGGTGACGCTGCCTCCAGTTTCACGCAAAGATCATGTAAACGACCCGGGCCGGAGAGACCACTCTCCAACGCGGCATCCAGGACGCTCTCTCCCTTCCTTAATAACTGCCTCGCGTGGGAATGTGAAAGGCAATTCAGGAACTGGTGCGGGGTGATGCCGGCCCAGCGGGTGAACAGACGATGAAAATGGTACGGACTCAGGCCAGACAGTTCCGCCAGCTCCGTGAGATCCGGCCGGCGCGTGTGATGTTCATCGAGGAAGTTGATGATCCGGGCAATGCGATCGTAGTCGTACATGGTAACTATTCTAGAGGTGTTGCTACGCCATGCCACCCGAATCTTGCGGCAAGGCGAATCGATCAGCACCAACTGGCCATGTTTTGCGGCCGTTGCAACAGTTCCTCGATGTTTGCCTCAATGATGCGGTAACCGACATTCCCGTAGAGTTTTTGTCGGCCTTCGTTTAACAGGTAGGTTGGACTGCCATCCAGTTTATGCGTTTCGCGTTTTTCATTGTCCGCGCACAGGGCGGCGAATGCCTCGCCGCCGTTGATCTGTCTCTCGATCAGGCCGGTTGGTAGTTGCATTTCATCAGCCAGCTCGTAGAGAGTCGACAACTCGGCGATATTCCGGTTGTCCCGGAAGAAGGCGCAACGCACCCGCCAGCAGAATGCTTCAAACAGGGTCCTGTTGTCATGGGCTTTCACCGGTTTTTCGCTGATGTCACCGTTGCCTTCCAGGTTTTGCACTGCTTTCAGGAACAGGTGGCAGGGAGCGGAAGACGCCGGCGGGTTTACCCGCCAGATATCGGGATGAACCTCCACGTGTGGATACGGTTGGCAACATTCAGTCACATGCCGGCAGAAACCTTTGTAACCTCCCCTGTCTTCCCATCTTTTTCCGATGCGGTGTTCCGTACATCCGAAGATGGTCAGAAAGTGGTAATTAATGTGTACCTTGTCGCCCAGCTGGAGCTTCAGTTCATCGACGCGTATCTGCGATATGTACGCCCAGACACACAGCACGTCCGTGAAATAGGCGATATCTACAACAGGCTTGTCCGGGTTGTTACTCAATCGAACGCTTCCTTGATATCGTCGAATTTAGCGTCAATAACATGAACGTTGGTATAACCCATTTCCTGCAACCGGTCCGCGGCCATTGATGCCCGGCCGCCGCCTGCGCAATGGGTCAGGATTAACATGTCAGGATCCTGGCAGGTCTGGGGAACCTTCATCTCCAGCATCCCGCGCGGGATATTGATGGAGTTAGTGAGTTTTTTCTCCCCGGCCTCCTGGGGTTCCCGTACATCGAGGATGAGTGCATTGTCTGCTTCATCGTAGAGTTTTCTGGCCGACTCGACGTCGATGCATTTGCAACGGGATTTGGCCTCGGCAATAAAATCGGTAACGGGTTTAATCATCTTGTTTCCTCCGTGGTTATGCGGAGCAAGTAAAAAAGAATCACTCCTGATTTGCAAGGATGGTGTCCGGCATTGCAGGGATCAAGGCCCTTTTAGCCTGTCCAATCAAAGAAGGGTCCCGGGCGCGGTTTTCGTGATAACCTTCGCCGGTCCGGTAAAGCGTGGCAAGCCTGTTGCCATTATGGCTTTCATGTATAATTTCACATTTGAAATCAGACAGTTAACTTGATGCCGAAGGAACTGAAAAATGACCGCTTGCTGCGTGCGCTGTTCCGGCAGCCCGTTGATTGCACCCCGATATGGATCATGCGCCAGGCCGGGCGCTACTTGCCTGAATACCGGGCTACACGGGAGAAGGCCGGTGACTTCCTCACGCTTTGCAAGACACCCGAACTTGCCTGCGAAGTGACGTTGCAACCGATCGATCGTTTCCCGC
>DATIPP010000264.1:0-6919 GCA_035471825.1 Gammaproteobacteria bacterium | reverse complement strand
CGGACCGGATACTGGCCATGATGAAACGCAACCACACCATCCTCGAATTCAAGTCCAGGGTGCGCAAGCTGAGAAAGATCCGCCCGGGCATCAGCCTGTCATCGGATTTCATTATCGGTTTTCCCGGGGAAACGGATGCGGACTTCGAGGCGACCATGAACCTGGTTGCTGATATC
Organism: Gammaproteobacteria bacterium; assembly: GCA_035471825.1. Lineage (GTDB taxonomy): Bacteria > Pseudomonadota > Gammaproteobacteria > Eutrophobiales > Eutrophobiaceae > DATIPP01. The sequence goes on along the minus strand of DATIPP010000264.1, from coordinate 6,743 downwards.
GGTTTCGATCAGTCGTTCAGTTTTATCTACAGCAAGCGGCCCGGTACGCCGGCCGCCGTCCTGCCGGACGAAGTCACGCTCGAAACAAAGAAAAAGCGTCTGCAACTGCTGCAGGACCGCATTAACCAGCAGGCCGCCGCAATCAGCCGGAAGATGGTCGGTACGGTACAGTCGGTACTGGTTGAAGGTCCGTCGCGAAAGGACGAAAATGAACTCTGTGGCCGCACGGAGAACAATCGTATTGTCAATTTCCCGGGGACGGATGCACTCATCGGCTCGTTTGTTCCGGTCCGCATCACCGAGGCCCTGCCCAATTCACTGCGCGGGACTGTCATCAGCGACAAGCCCGCCACTACCGCACATCAAGGCCAATACGCCAGTCTCTGAGACTTGAGCATTCATAGCGATACAGCACAACCTTTTTCCATCGATCTGAAACTGGACCCGGTTGATAACGAGCGCCTGGCGAACCTGTGCGGCCCGCTGGACGAACACCTGCGCCTGATCGAACGCCGTATGGGTGTCGAGATCAACAACCGCGGCAGTTCCTTTCGCGTCATCGGCAACGCCCGCTCGGTGGAGGTAACCGGGCAGCTTTTGCGCGACTTGTATGACTCGACCAGTTCCGAGATCCTGACACCCGATCGTGTGCACCTGTTCCTGCAGGACGCCGGTCTCGAGGACGAAGAGAACATTGATGTCGAAAACGAGATCATTATCAAGACCAAGCGCAGCATCATCAAGGGACGGAGTCCGAACCAGCGCCATTACCTGAAAAACATCCTCACCCACGACATCTGTTTCGGCATCGGTCCCGCCGGTACCGGCAAGACCTATCTCGCCGTCGCCTGTGCCGTGGCTGCGCTGGAACACGACCAGGCCAGGAGACTGGTGTTGGTCCGCCCGGCGGTCGAGGCGGGCGAACGTCTCGGTTTCCTGCCCGGCGACCTGGTGCAGAAAGTCGATCCCTACCTGCGGCCGCTTTATGATGCACTCTACGAGATGCTCGGTTTCGAACGCGTGGCGAAATACATCGAACGCAATGTTATCGAAGTCGCCCCGCTGGCATTCATGCGCGGGCGCACGCTGAACGAATCTTTCGTGATCCTGGATGAGGCACAAAACACCACGATCGAACAAATGAAAATGTTTCTGACCCGCATCGGTTTCAGTTCCACGGCCGTAGTTACCGGAGATATCACCCAAATCGATCTCCCGCGCGGCAAGAAATCAGGGCTCAGGCACGTGACTGAAATACTCAAGGACGAGGAAGGCATCAGCTTCACCTTTTTCAAATCCCGGGATGTCGTACGCCATCCACTGGTGGCGAGGATACTGAATGCCTATGAAAGACACGAAAAAGACAAGGGCCCGGATGATAAAGATTGAAATCCAGAATGCCTCACAAGACAGGGATATACCCGCTAAAAAACAATTACAGGACTGGGCAACATCGGCACTGGACGATGCGGGCAAGGACAACCTGACCATCCGTATCGTCGACGAAGAAGAAAGTGCCGCGCTGAACCGGAACTGGCGAGGCAGGGAAGGACCGACAAATGTGCTTTCGTTTCCCTACGGGGATGATCAACACGTACCGGAATACCTCGGTGATATCGTCCTGTGCGCACCGGTTATCAAGCGCGAGGCAAGTGAACAGGGAAAACCGGTCGAGGCGCACTGGGCGCATATGATCATTCACGGCATACTGCATTTGCAGGGATACGATCACCAGGAACAAACAGAAACCGAGAAAATGGAACAACTCGAAACCAGATTACTGAACGCGATCGGATTCGAAAACCCGTACCAGGTCGATTAAAGCCTATGAGTAACGATCAACAGGAAAGCGGACCCCGCGCCTGGCTCAATCAATTAATCCTGTTATTGACCCGTCAGCCGAAAGACCGGCAGGCGCTCATTGATTTGCTGCGCCACTCCGAGCATCGCAACCTGCTTGACCCGGATGCACTGGCAATGATCGAGGGCGCGCTGGTCGTCTCGGAAATGCAGGTCCGCGACATCATGATCCCGCGCGTGCAGATGGTTTGCGTCAGATACAACGCCGCGCCGGAAGAAATACTCAAGGTCGTGGTGGATTCCGGGCATTCGCGTTTCCCGGTCTTCGGTGACGACGCGGACGATGTTGTCGGCATACTGCTCGCCAAGGACCTGCTCTATTACTATGCCACCAGGGAAGACAACGGTTTCAATATCAAGGACCTGATGCGCCCGGTGGTATTCGTGCCGGAAAGCAAGCGTCTGAATATCCTGTTGCGTGAATTCCGCTCCAGCCGCAACCACATGGCAATTGTCGTGGATGAGTATTCATCCGTTTCCGGCCTGGTAACAATCGAAGATGTCATCGAGGAAATTGTGGGAGATATCGAGGACGAACATGACATCGATACCGAAGAACACATCAAGCCCTATGGCCGCAACCGTTACACCGTCAGCGCACTGACCTCCATTTCCGAGTTCAACACCTTCTTTGGAAAAGAATACAGTGACACCGAGTACGATACCGTTGGCGGCATGATCCTGAAGTCATTCGGCCGTGTCCCGAAACGCGGAGAATTGCTCGAGTTTGATGGTTTCAATGTCAAGATCCTGCGCGCCGACAAACGCCGCATTCACCTGATGCGTTTTATCAAGCAGGATCCGCAGGAAACTGACACGCCGTCAGAGGACAGGAAGGAATAATACGGGACCGGCATGACCGGCCTTTACCGGAAACCCGTGCTGTCAGGCCCGACAAATATCCCGGGCCAGGCACTGCTCTGTTTCATCGCCGGTGCCCTGACACCATTTGCGTTTGCTCCTTTCGATATTCTTTTTCTCGCGATACTCGGCCCGGCCCTGCTGTTTTACACCTGGATAACAGCTTCGCCCCGCCGCTGTTTTCTTACCGGTTATGCATTCGGGCTCGGGCTGTTCGGTGTCGGCGTCAACTGGCTGCATATCAGCATCAACCTTTTCGGCGGTGTTAATCTTTTCGGCGCCTACGTATTCACCTATATCCTCGTTGCCTTCCTGGCCCTTTATCCGGCAGTCACAGGCCTAGTCGCCAAATTACTTTTCCCGGCGTTACCGGGCCGGTTACTGCTGGCATTGCCATTGTTGTGGATATTGTCGGAATGGGCGCGCTCGTGGATCTTCACCGGATTTCCCTGGCTCAATCTCGGTTACAGCCAGGCGGACAGTCTACTCTCGGCGGTGGCGCCGATCACGGGTGTCTATGGCGTCAGCCTGTTGACCGCCGGTCTCGCGGCCGCACTGGTGTATTTCATGATCACGAACAATAAAAACCGCATAGTAACGGCGTGCATTACTCTGGCGGTTTTGATCGGTTGTTATTTCAGCCGCAACATCGACTGGAGTACAACCGAAGGGAAAATCTCGGTGGCCCTGGCGCAGGCCGCGATACCGCAGGAACTGAAATGGCAACCGGAACAGAAACAACACACGCTGGATCTCTACCAGGTACTCACTGAACCTTACCGGGATGCCAACCTGATCATCTGGCCGGAGACAGCGATACCCATGTTCTACCACCAGGCCGAACCATTCTTGCAACAACTGGAGAACAATTACATTGGAACCGGCGGCAGCCTGTTGACAGGCATTCCATTTCGCGACAGCAACACGGGACGCTATTACAACAGCATACTGATGCTCGGTGATACGCCGGGCATTTACCACAAGCGGCACCTGGTACCGTTCGGCGAATACCTGCCGCTGGACCGCTGGATACGCCCGGTACTCGACGCCCTGCAGATACCGATGTCGAATTTCAGTGCAGGTAACGCGGAAAAACCCCTGTTGCTGGCCGGCAGCCACGCAATAGGTGTCTCGATCTGTTACGAAGACGTGTTCGGCGAGGAAGTGATTGATGCCCTGCCGGAAGCGGCGGTACTGGTCAATATCAGTAACGACGCCTGGTTCGGTGACTCGATGGCCCCGCACCAGCATTTGCAAATGGCGCGCATGCGTGCGATAGAAACCGGCCGATACATGTTACGTGCCACTAATACGGGGATAAGCGCCATCATTGATGACAAGGGAAACGTGATTGCACAATCGCCGCAGTTCAAACCACACACCCTGGCCGGCACTGTGCAGACATTCACCGGGCTGACCCCTTACGCAAGAACCGGCAACAGCGCAATCATCCTGTTTTCTGGCATCATGTTACTCCTGTTGATTGTCCGGCAACGTCAAGCCCCGGATTGATTTATTCCTCGCGCCGTTCGCGGCTGGCTTCATCCAGGCGTTGCTTCAGCTCGGGATAGGCCTCGGCAACGCTCAGTACGTTACGCCGCCTGAGACGCAGGAGCGTGGAAGGGCCGGTGACCTTGACCGTGGCGGTCCGGATCTGGTCACCGAGCAGTGCCATCTCGCCGAAGAAATCACCGTCTTTCAGTTCCGCAATGTTCACCCCGTTTTTAAACACGGCAACACGTCCGTGCGTGATGATATACAGGGCATCACCTCTCTCACCTTCACCAATAACAATATCACCGGGCAAAAAGGTCACGGCACTGGATTCCTCTGCAAGTTGTTCCAGGATTGGCACGGGCAGACCTTTCAACAGCGGGACGGTGCCGATCAAATCGGTGACCTTGAGCCGTGGCGCCGGATCATTGACCGACGGCATGTTGGCAATCGTATTACGGATCACGCGTTCAATCTGGACATAGGCCTTGGAACCGATCTCGCCATCGTGATGTTGTTCGCCGATATGATGATTGGCCGCAGACAGCGCGACCTGGGTAAACAGGTTGGTTTCGAAACGTTCATAAAACTCCGGGAAGTCTGTCTTGATCTGGTGCAGGCGGTTCTTCCTGCGCTGCAACCTGTCGCGGTATTTTTTCGCGACCGCTTCCCGCTGCCCGGGATCCATTTCCGTGTGTTCTTCCAGCATGTCCAGAACGGCCGAACTGATAATGACACCGGCGATATCACGCTGCATGCTCTGGGAAAGCCGGATATGTTGATAGCGGGACAATAACCATGCCGCCCAGTCGAGTTCGCGGATCCTTTTCAACAGGGCGTTTTCGAGGCGAAGAAACAGGCTGCTTTTGTATTTTCCGCCCTGCTGGGTTTCTTCCTTCTGGCCGCTGACCAGCAATTCGCGATCGTGCTGCAGGTTGTTGCGTATATCCAGGTAAGTGTAATGCTGGATCAACCCGATCTCATGAAGGTGTTTTAATACATCAAATTCCGTCTTCAGTGCCAGGATAAAAAGGTGTCGTGTCCCCTGCTCTTTCTTGATCGCCGGCACGTCGGAGACAAACACACTCTCGGTTTTCCGACGGATGAGTTGTTCTGTGTTACTTGATATCAGGCCGTTGTCAAACAGCAGTCGCAGGGTTTCCGAGGCCTTGTCCCAGGCGTGCATGAGACCATACTTGAGCTCGGACAGTTCATCATCCGTCAGCTTGTCAATACCGAGTTTATGGATTAACGGGCGGATCGTAGGTGCATTCACAAGCAGGGAAAACAACACCACTCCAAGCGTCAGGTTAAGCAGCAGGTCCCGTCCGGCCAGGTCTTCGGGAATCGACAGGACGATGGCAATGGCGAGGCCGCCCTTGAGTCCGCCCCACCACATGATGTGCCGTTCCCCCATGCTCACGTGCGGGAGGGAGAAAAACCGGATGGTCGCGGGGACCAGCGAATATATCGTCGCTGCACGTGCCAGTAAAACCAGGAAGATGGCAACCACAATCACGTCAATACGGTTGACCAGATCGACGACATTCACTGACAGCCCGACCAGGAGGAACAACAGGGAATTACTTACCAGGGCGATGACTTCCCAGGTTTCTCGGATCACATGCGTGGTTGCCTGCGGAATGCGCGACACCCATAACACGCCGAGCGTGATCGCCGCGGCAACCACCGCCATAACACCGGAGACATGCAGGGTGTGCTCGGCGAGCACGAAACTGGCATAGGCCACAACGATCGACATGATCATGAAAGCACTGAGGCCGGTAAAAAGCCGGTGTAACAGTTCGCTGACGGCAAGCCCGATTAATGTACCGACAATGATGCCGCCAATAAATACCCGGATAAACTCCAGCACGGCAATGCCACCATCGGCCCAGGTAAATGTGCCCGTCACGGCCAGTCCGAGAATGATATTGAACACCACGATTGCCGTTGCATCATTCAGCAAAGATTCACCTTCGACCAGGATTGTTAATCGTTCCGGCGCGCCCAGTTCCTTGAACAGGGCGATTACCGCAACCGGGTCCGTGGCCGAGATCAATGCACCAAACAACAGGGCGAGGATGATATCGATTCCCAGGAGAAGCCAGAGGCCGGTACCGATGATTGCCGTCGATATCAATAGCGCCGGGATTGCCAGTGTCAATATCGGTGCGAGATCCTTGATTAATTGCCGGGCATTCAGGTTGAAGGCTGATTCGAAAATCAATGCCGGCAGGAACAGGAACAAAACCAGTTCCGGCGTCAGCTGGAATTCCAGCAGGATTTCAGTTTGCGGAAAGGTCCGGGCAATCCATCCCAGGATCATGCCGAGGATGACAAGGAAAACGGTATAGGGGATCGGCAGGTTGCGACAGATCCCGGCTGCCAGCATGGCAACCGTCAGCAACCCCATGACAATCAGGACAACCTCTGATAACGGCATCGGCTAATCCCCTGGTTCCACGAAGCTCTGTGAGCAAAGTGAGATAATTCCTGCACCTGTCCCACGAAGCTCTGTGAGCGAA
>DATIPP010000263.1:0-6641 GCA_035471825.1 Gammaproteobacteria bacterium | reverse complement strand
ACAGGACCTGATAGCTATCATCATTTTATTGTTATTGCAGGGATACGGAAAGGGAGAAAACCTTGTTATTGATATTATGCTCCAATTGGCTGCATTGCCGGTACTCATTATTATTGCATTCGTGCTGGAGCGATATGTTGTAGTCAAGCTGATACAGAAATATGACCAGATTCATGAATATATCTTTCTGCTGGCAATTGCCTGGTGTATGGGCATTGCCGAGCTTTCTGCTCAGCTGGGCCTTTCACATGAAATTGGTGCATTTATTGCCGGTGTTACGCTGGCTTCCAGCCCCATATCATTATTCATCACTGAACGCCTGAAACCATTACGTGATTTTTTCCTGATAATCTTTTTCTTTTCTCTCGGAGCAACATTTAATCTGGAATTGATTGAATTGATATTCATGCCCGCTGTTATCCTCGCCGTACTGCTTTTAATCATAAAACCGGCAATTTTTTCCTTTCTCTTGTACCAGGCCGGAAAGAAAAAGAGCGTTTCGCGGGAAGTCGGTTTCCGGCTGGGCCAGGTGAGCGAGTTTTCCCTCTTGATCGCGGTGGTTGCCGTTGAAGCCGGTATTATTACCTCGACGACTTCCTATATGCTGCAACTGACGACACTGCTGACATTTGTATTTTCTTCCTACATTATTGTACTGAACTATCCGACACCGATCGCCGTATCAGACAGACTGAGGAGAGACTAGATGCGTAAAGCCATTTTTGCAGTTGCCATTACAGTAATTGCGGCTGCCGGGCTTGTTGTTGCGGATTATTTTGCCCTGTTCGGCACACAAACCCGGACCAGGCAGGATTTTATCGAACTGCGGTTCAGGATAATCGATGAGAAGACAGGTGCACCGGTTGTCGATGCCCATGTAAAATGCTTCCAAAGAAACAATCAAAATGCCTGCACACAGCGTGACAGTGGCAAGCCGGGCGTTATTTCAATCAATGTTCCCGTTATTAAGAATATCGAAAGCACCTGGCTGTTTGAAAAGAATGTGAAGTTACAGGCAACACGGGACCCGAAATTGCAGGTACTGTTTTTCCACCAGGATTATGCCAGTCCCGTCGAGACAATCATGATTCCCGATTTACCTCAACTCGCAGGCAAGGTAATAACGGTTCCCATGCCGGAAAGTATCCGGAACAAGTGACGCTATTCATGAGTGATGCATTGTCCTATTTGTTAAAGGTTCGCCCAGAGGCAATGAAGTCTTATTTTGACTTTATCAAGCAGTCGGGCGGGAATCTTGATCGCAGAACGCGAGCGATTATCTCGGTAATTACCAAGGTGGATAACCAGACAGAGAGAGGCTTCAAGCAATACCTCGTCCGGGCCCTTCAGGCGGGTGTCACTCCCGATGAAATTATCGACGCATTGTTAGTTGCATTCCCGACGCTCGGCCTGAGCAAGATTATATGGGCCGTTGATATCATACTGGAGCTGGACATTCCGGAGTTTCAGCCGGAAAACCTGGGTGCGGTCACCAACTGGCATGAACTCGGACCGGTTGAATTAATTGAAGAGGGATTTACCCGCCATATCTGCGATGGACGGGAGTTGTTTGTATTGCGGGAAGGTAGCCGGTTTAAACTCTATGACACGCATTGCCCCCACCAGGCCACCAATATTCCGCACCTCGCACTGGAAGGTGATGTATTAACCTGTCCGAAGCATCACTGGAAATTCGATATCAGGACCGGCGATTGTATTGATAAAGGTGATCGGCCCCTGCACGAGTTTGAGTGCAGAACGGATAAAGGTATGCTCTATGGCAAGTGGTAGCAGCCGGTGCCGGGTGTACAATCTATTTGCTGATCAGGTGGATTTGAGGATTTTATTGACTTCATCTCTCAGGCTTTTCCTGACATGTTCATTACAGCCGTCCGGATCGAAACGATAGCGATAATGCAATACCAGCACCGGCCGGATCTTTTCAATTTCACCGTGTGACCCCGTTCGTTCAAGCCAGGCATAGAGCGTTTCTCCCGTCCTGCGAGGTGAAAGTCGTTTCTCCAGTTTTGCCAGCAGGGGATAAAGGGCTGAATCCATTCCCTGCCTGGTAGCTGTACCGTCTGTCACCCGTTTGTTCCTTCTGTTTAGATTCCCGCCGGATTGATATAACAGGCGCCATAGCAATACAGCAATGAGGACCGCTATCAGTACGGGATATACGATTTTCCTGCTCCCGGTATCCTCTTCATCGATGTCACGTAGTGACAAGCGGTATGTCAACCAGGACCAGAGGTCGACCAGGGGTTCGATCAATGTCCGGTTTTCCTCTTCCAGTGACGCCCATATTGCGGGCGTGGTATCGATGACCTGCCAGCGGCCATCGACCCATGCCTGTGTCCAGGAATGGGCATAACTGGCGCGGGCGATATACTGGTCTTCCAGCGGGCTGTATTCCTGCACGGAGTAACCCACCACGTATCGCGTCGGTATGCCGGCGGCCCTTAACAACAGGGCCGTGGCGGTCGCGAAAAATTCACAATGCCCGGTTCTGTGTTCCAGCAGGAATTTGCTCAGATGTCTCCCTCTCGGGTAGCGGTGTCTTTGTGTCAGTGAATAGGAGAAATTTTCAGCGAACCAGGATTCGACAATCCGGATAACCCCGGCAGGTTCCATATTGAAAAGCCCGAGATCGCGGGCAATCATCGTCAGGTCTTTTTCATATGGATCGGGCAGGTCAAGATCCGATTTATCCGGAGCGGCATCAAACACGGGGCCGTTAACGTGGCGGGTTGTATAACGGGACCAGCCCTCGTATTTCTCCATCCTTACGATGCCATACGGACTTGCTTCAACCTGGGTTGCGCCGCCGGCAATGAGTGTAGTGATTCCCTGCGGGACTGGAATGACTGCTGTTTTGTCGTCAAGATGGAATCCGATCGTCATGCTTTCAACAGGTTTTCCGGTTTCGTTAATCTTCCATTCCCTGCCACTCAGGTCGGGGTCGATCGGTAACAGGCTCTTGTCGTAATTGGTCCAGACGCCATAGCTGTAATTGGTGTAGGTTGCCTCCCTGAGTAACAGGGGTTCATTCACTGGTTGCTCTGTTTTAACGCGCACCATAATCCTGTCAGAGAGTTTCAGCTTGCCGATGGAACCGATTGCTGTCGTTGTTCTGTCTGGATCACGGCTGCGCCACATGAAACGGTCAAACCATTCAAGAAACGTCGATTCAGCCATTGCCTGAAGGTTTTGTATGCCTGCCTGTCCGGCATAGGCGGTGCCAAATACCAGGACCAGGAGAAACAGCCACACTCCCGCGGGATACCGCCGCGGTCGCAGGAGCCACAGTATCCAGCCGACCAGGAAACAGATGCCGGTAAAAAAAAGTACCGGTTCGCGGTTGCCGGCACTGGCCGAGATCATGCAAACCAGGAAATAAGGCAGGGACAGGTCATAAGCCGCCTGTTCCTCGCCGGCGATATAGCGCAACTTTCGCAGACTGATAAACAGTGCAGCGGCCCTGATCCTGCCGGTACTGCTGTAGACCTGGGAAAGTATCAGCGGATAAAACAGAAACGGAAATAACGACAACAGGGTGTAAATACCGTGCACGGCTTTTTCGCTGAAGACATAAACAATAGTCAACAGGAATACCAGGCTGCTGATATCGGCAATGCGGTTGAATTCCCGGTCGGAGATTTGCAATCGGCGCGGGACCAGTTGCACGGATTCGAGCAGAATGGCCATCGGGATCGCGTAAAGGAGAAAATCATTTTGCCAGCCCCAGAACAACAGTCCGGCCGCCAGTAGAAGGGGCGGGGCGGGTCTGAGTGTCAGGGCAGGATTTATCATGATGCTGACAGTATGGAGTCCAGTGATGACCGGATCCGTCCACTTTGCAGTACCCAGAAATTTCCACTGCTCACCTGCGCCGGAAAATCCCTCTCACCGGTTGTAATAACCACCACGTGAACCGGCAGTTTAACCGCGCGCAATTGTTCAACGAGTTTTTGCCGTTCACTGTCCCAGTCAAGAAATACGCAAATGAATCCGCTGGTGCTGGCAGCATGTTCGCGTATCAACCGGACAAGGGTCGAAAACGGTAACTTGTCGCAGGGTTCAACACAGGCCAGGACTTCCAGCATATGTTCTGTTGTGTCCAGGCCCCTGCCGGTCGTAAAACGGTGCGCTTTATCACCAACAAACAACATATCCAGCAGGGCGTCCTGTTGCGGGATTGTCGTGACAAACGATGCTGCAATGGAAACGGCATCCTCGAGGACCTGAGGCGGACGGTCGTCAAGAAACGTATCCAGCACCAGGCCCTGGCGGACAAAATATTCATCCTGGAATTCCTTTACGACCGGCTCACCTTTCCTGGCATAACTTTTCCAGTGAATCGCGCGTATCGGGTCCCCCGGCCGGTATTCGCGCAGGGAAAAGAATTCCTCGGAATCACCGACGGATTGCGACATGTTGATTCCACCGGGCTGGTATTTTCTTTGTCCGCTCATTTGCAACGGGGGGAGTTTGTATTGTTCAGGCAATACCACCAAAGAATCATCCTGCCGGCAGGTTTTCTGTGCCCTGAACAGTCCGAAGGGATCGGGGCGTAATATCCTGATGCGGTTAAAACGGAGGTAACCGCGTCGCAGCGGCATCAGGGACATTTTCATTTCCTGTTGATCACCGGCGGCGATAGTATCAAGGGGTTGTGGCCGGATCAGTCCGCCCCTCCTGTTCCGGATCAGTGACAGAAGCCTGGGATAACCGATGAAACGATCGAAAAAGTTGCGGTATTTATCATCCGGGTCATTGGTTTTGCGGAAATCCTCGAACGCCGGGAACTCTTCCTCGAGTTCATCAATGACCAGCAGGTCATGTTGCGATTTGTTTTTCCTGTTACCCAGGTACAGGCGGTAGGTCAATGGCGTGCCGGCGGTAGCAAAATCCGGAAGCCTGCGTATACAGTTGAACCTGCCGCGAAACGTCATGGCCCCGGCAAGGGAAAACAGCAACAAAGAAAGACAGAGCGCAAAAATCTGGTATGACAATGTTTGCCTGGTATCCAGGCCGAATACGCCGGCTATGACTAACCCTGCCAGGATCATCATCCCCGCCGGTGAAAAGCGGTGCCGTAACCAGCGACTCAACCTGTAGACGGTGCGGAAATTTCGATACAGGAGTTTTTTTATCACGGTAGAAACTAGACGGGTGCAGGAACGGATTTCAGGATGTCCGTTACGATCTCCTCGGCCGTGTTTCCGGAGAAGCGGGCACTGGAATCGAGTACCAGGCGATGTGCCAGTATCGCGACGGCTATTTCCTGGATATGGTCCGGAGTGACGTAATCCAGTCCGTCAAAAAGCGCCAGGGCCTGTGATGCGCGCATCAGCGACAGCGAGGCGCGCGGACTGGCGCCGTTCAGGACGCCTTCCGCTTCTCGCGTTGCTCGGATGAGAGCAACAATATAATGTTTAATCTCGTCACTGAGACGTACCGCGGCACGTTGTTGCCTGGCGGCAAGGATGTCCTCCCGGTCAATACAGGGCTTCAGTTTATTCAGTGGTTCCTCGATATTGTGATCCGTGAGGATAGCCACTTCTTCTTCCTGGCTGACAAAACCCAGCCTGAAGCGCATGGCAAAACGATCCATTTGCGCCTCGGGCAGGGGATAGGTGCCGTGAAACTCGATCGGATTCTGTGTGGCAATGACAAAAAACAGTTCATCCAGGGGCCTCAAAACGCCGTCGATACTGACTTGTGATTCGGCCATCGCCTCAAGCAGGGCGGACTGGGTGCGGGGTGAAGCACGATTGATTTCATCGGCCAGCAGGATATGGGTAAATATCGGTCCGGGGTGGAAACTGAATTCCTGCGAACGTGGATCGAAAACCGACACGCCGAGAATATCCGTCGGTAACAGGTCCGGCGTGAACTGGATGCGCTGGAATTCGGAATTGATCGAACGTGCCAGTGCCTTGGCCAGCGTGGTTTTACCGGTACCAGGCACATCTTCCAGCAACACATGCCCGCCGCTGAAAAAAGCTGCCAGTAATTTCCTGCTCGCCGGGCCCTGGCCTTTAATCACGCTGGCAAGACCGGCGGACAGTTTTTGATAAATCAGTTGACTGTCCATGAAGGGAGGTGGTTGTTATATTGCATTGGGCCAATATAATGAATTCCAAACTCATGATAAACAGAATAAAACCCCATGTTTGAGAAAAAGGCGGAAACAAGTGTGGCAATTAATGACCTGCTGGCCAAACGCTGGAGCGGGCGTGCGTTTGATCCGGATCGGCAGGTCGGACATGAGGACCTGATGTCCTTACTGGAGGCTGCCCGCTGGGCGCCGTCATGTTTTGGTGATGAACCGTGGCGGTACATCGTATGTGACAAGGTCACGCACAAAGCAGCCTGGGACAAGGCATTTTCCTGTCTCTCGGAAGGAAACCGGTCATGGGCCGTGAATGCGCCGGTGCTGATACTGGCATCGGCAAACAGTATTCTGTCGAAGAACAACAAGCCGAACCGCTGGGGCCAATATGATACCGGTGCGGCCAGTATGAGCCTTTGTGTACAGGCCACCGAGCTGGATCTCATGGTGCACCAGATGGGTGGTTTCGATGCTGACAAGGCAAGGGAGGTATTCAATATTCCGGAGCAATTTACACCGATGG
>DATIPP010000262.1:0-12378 GCA_035471825.1 Gammaproteobacteria bacterium | reverse complement strand
AAAAATTTGATGCCGTGATCCCGGTACTGGCCGGGCATCTCGGGGTACAATCCCCGCCGGGAGGATTTTACCTGTGGGCCGAAACACCGGTCAGTGATACGGATTTTGCCCTCCGTCTGTATTCCGGTCAGAATATCCGGGTATTGCCTGGCAGTTTCCTTTCACGCGAGACGAATGGTATCAACCCGGGCGATCATCGCCTGCGGATTGCACTTGTCGCTCCGCTGGAGGAGTGCGTGGAGGCTGCGGAAAGAATCAGTCAATGTCTGTCAACACAATAACAGGATTAATAATAAATGAGTCAACTGGAAACAATAATTAATGAACATTTCGAAAACCGCCAGGAGATAACACCCGGAAATGCCGGTACGGAATTGCGCGAGGCCGTTGCCGGGGCACTTGCCGGACTGGATAACGGTTCACTGCGGGTTGCCGAAAAAAAAGGCAATGAATGGAAAGTCAACCAATGGTTAAAAAAAGCCGTGTTGTTGTCATTTCGACTGGAAGAGAATTCCCTCATTGAGGGCGCATTCACCAATTACTTCGACAAGGTGCCGGGTAAATTCACCGGCATGGATCAGGCCGGCTTTGAAAAGATCGGTGCGCGTATTGTTCCGCCGGCAACGGCCCGCCGGGGTGCCTTCATCGCCCCGGACGTGGTGATGATGCCCTGTTACGTCAACATAGGGGCCTACGTTGATTCCGGCACCATGGTCGATACCTGGGCCACGGTCGGATCCTGTGCCCAGATCGGCAAAAACGTGCATCTGTCCGGTGGTGTCGGCATTGGCGGCGTCCTTGAGCCCCTTCAGGCCAACCCGACTATCATCGAGGACAACTGTTTTATCGGTGCGCGTTCGGAGATCGTGGAAGGCGTTATCGTCGGGGAAGGGTCGGTAATATCCATGGGTGTCTATATCGGTCAGAGCACTCGCATTTACAATCGTGACACCGGGGAAATTTCCTATGGTTATATCCCCCCCGGTTCTGTGGTAGTGTCGGGCAATCTGCCTTCAAAAGACGGAAAATACAGTTTATATTGTGCCGTAATCGTCAAGCAGGTTGATGAGAAAACACGCAGCAAGGTGGGGATTAATGAATTGTTGCGTGCAATCTGACTTTTCAAGCACATCAGGTAACCCGGAAAAAACGACCAACACCCGTTAAAGAATGGACATCACCGAAAAACTCCGCCTCAACGAGGAATTCAGTGTCGAAAATGTCGAATTAAAAGGATTCTCCAGGAGTGTTGCCGAACTGGAATGGCTTCTTTTAATCCTCGTCATCCTCTATGTCGTCACACCGGGGGCCTTTGTCGAGGACAAGTGGCAGATAATCCAGTCGTGCATGTATTTTGCGGGCTTTGTCCTCGCCTTTCGCTACCTCAATTTCTACAAGAGAGAAACCCGGTGGAAGATGGCCATCGAAGTCTGGGGCATGATCATCTTCATTACCTGGGTTCTGTGGCACACCGGCGGTATAGAGAGTCCACTCCTGAATCTCTATCTGCTGGTTATAATCACGAGCGGACTGACACTGGGCAAGGTTACGACCCTGTTGATACTTGCATTGATCACAGCCGTTTATATCCATATGGGTTATCCCGTCTTTGCAGGTTCACGGTTCACCATGGAAAGCTTTGGCAACATGATGACTACGTTCTCCCCTTATCTGCTGATCGCCTATCTGACAACCATGTTGTCGGCAGATCTCCATTATGCAAAACAGATGTTCAAAACATTGTCCGAGACGGATGATCTGACCGGACTGGATAATTTCAGGGCGTTCAATATTGCCCTGAATCTGGAAGCAAAAAAGGCCCTGCGATATAAACATCCGCTGGCCATAATCATGATTGATGCCGACGGACTCAAGAAAATCAACGACCAGCACGGTCATGAAGGTGGCAACCGGCTCATCAAGGCTGTCGCCAACACTATCCTGACCTGCCTGAGAGAATCCGATTCACTGGCACGGTATGGCGGCGACGAATTTATTGCACTGTTGCCGGAAACAAGTGAAAAAGATGCCATGGAAGCGGCCGAGAGAATCAGGAAGGCGGTGGAGAATACCTCGTTTGACCTGGACGGCAATCAAATCAGGACAACCGTCAGTATCGGGATCGCAGGTTATCCCGAAAACTCCAACAGCACGGAAGGCCTGATGCAATGTGCAGATGAAGCGTTGTACAAAAGCAAGAAGCTGGGGAAAAACAAGGTAGTGGCCTGGTCGAACCTGGGCGGCGACAGCGGGTAAATAAACCTTTTACAGTGAACGCTGGACGGCGGACTCGACCTCGATCGCCAGGTTTCGGGCGATATTCTCGACTACCGATTCTTCCATGCCTTCCACCATCACCCGGATCAAGGGTTCGGTACCGGAAGGACGCAAAAGTACACGGCCATCCTCGCCGAGTTCGGATTCCGCCGATTTCACGGCATCGCTAATCCCGTCCAGGGACGACAATTCTACGCGGTGTTCCAGTTTGACATTGATCATTTTCTGCGGAAATTTGGTAACACCCGACCGCAGCCGTTGCAGAGTCGAATTGGATGTAAGCATCGCCTGCAGGATTTGAAGGGAAGAGATAATCCCATCGCCGGTGGTAGTCAAGTCCAGCTTGATGATATGCCCGGAAGTTTCACCACCGAGTATCAGGTCGCGTTCCAGCAGCATTTCCATGATGTAACGATCACCTACCTGTGTCCGCAGGAAATCCAGATTAAGTCGCCGGATCGCCTGCTCAAGCCCCAGGTTACTCATCAATGTTCCGACAACAGCGCCGTTCAGTGTCTCGGGACATGATTGGGCGATAATGAACAGGATTTCGTCACCATCAACCTCGTTGCCTTCATGGTCCACCATGATAAGGCGATCGCCGTCACCATCATATGCGATCCCGGCATCCGCATTTTCCTCAATAACTTTCTGTTTGAGCAGGCGGGTGTCGGTAGCTCCTGAGTCTTTATTAATGTTGAAACCGTCCGGCTCGGCGCCGATTGCCACGACATCGGCCCCCAGTTCTTCATAAACAAAAGGCGCGATCTGGTAAGTTGCGCCATGGGCGCAATCAATAACCAACTTGAACCCGCTGAGGTTGTAATCCGGTTTGAATTTGCTCTTGCAGAATTCAATATATCGCCTGCGTGCGTCGTTGATACGTTCGGCCTTGCCCAGTTTGTCCGGGCTGGTGACCTCGAGCGGTTTTTCCAGTTCTCTCTCGATAGCCAACTCAATTTCATCCGGCAGTTTCCTCCCGTCGCGGGAGAAAAACTTGATCCCGTTATCCTGGTAGGGATTGTGTGAGGCGCTGATGACAATACCGGCCTGGGCCAGGGTATTTTTGGTTAGATAGGCGATGCCCGGCGTAGGCATGGGACCAAGCAAATTAATATCCACGCCAGCCGCGGACAGGCCGGCCTCCAGGGCGGATTCGAACATGTAACCGGATATCCGCGTGTCCTTGCCGATTAATACAGGGCCCTTGCCGTTTTGAGCCAGTATCCGGCCCGCGGCCCAGCCGAGACGCATGACAAAATCAGGGGTAATCGGTGCCTTGCCGACCTGCCCCCGGATACCGTCAGTTCCGAAATACTTTCGCTCTGTAGAAATCGTACTGTCCCCGAATCAATATGTTGTCGACTGTAAGCCTGTCAACCATGCCTACAGCGATACATGTCCAGTAATCTGTTCTTCAGGTTTGTGAAGCGGGTTTGCCGCTCGGCTCGTCCTTGCCGGGGCTTTTGCCGGAAATGCTGTCGTCCGCGGCTTCCGCAGAACCGGAATCATCCTTATCGTCCTTCCAGTCGGCCGGCGGACCGGGCTTTTTGCCCGCCATGATCTGCTTGATCTGGTCCGCATCGATCGTCTCGTACTTCATCAGGGCCTCGGCCATTAAATGCAACTTGTCCAGGTTGTCGGTCAGCAACTTGTAGGCACGCTGATAGTTCCGGTCAACGATATTCCGGATCTCCTCGTCAATCTGTAACGTCGTCTCGTCCGAGATGGACTTGTGCTTGGTCACGGACCGTCCCAGGAAGACCTCGTCTTCCTCTTCGCTGTATGTAAGCGGACCCAGTTTTTCGGACAGGCCCCAACGCGTCACCATGTTGCGCGCGATCTGGGTCGCCCGCTCGATGTCATTGCTGGCGCCCGTGGTTACATGGTCATCACCAAAGACAATCTGCTCGGCGATGCGACCGCCAAACATTGACGAGAGCATGCTCTCGAGCTGTTCCTTGCTCTGGCTGTATTTATCCTCTTCCGGCAAGTACATGGTCACACCCAGTGCGCGTCCGCGTGGAATGATCGTCACTTTGTATACCGGATCATGCGACGGTACCAGCAACCCCACAATGGCATGCCCGGATTCGTGGTAGGCCGTGATCTTTTTCTCCTTTTCACTCATCACCAGCGAGCGGCGTTCGGCACCCATCATGATCTTGTCCTTGGCGCGTTCGAAATCGTCCATGTCGACCAGCTTCTTGTTGCCACGCGCGGCGAATAACGCTGCCTCGTTAACAAGGTTGGAAAGATCGGCACCGGAAAAGCCGGGCGTGCCCCGGGCAATAATGTCCGGCTTGACGTCATCTGATAACGCCACCTTGCGCATGTGGACTTTCAGTATCTGTTCCCGGCCGCGTATATCAGGTAATGCCACCACGACCTGGCGATCGAAACGGCCCGGCCGCAACAATGCCGGGTCCAGCACGTCGGGACGGTTGGTGGCGGCGATAACGATAACACCCTCGTTACCTTCAAAACCGTCCATTTCCACCAGCAACTGGTTCAGGGTCTGTTCACGTTCATCATGACCACCGCCCAGGCCGGCACCGCGATGACGGCCGACAGCGTCGATCTCGTCGATAAAGATAATGCATGGCGCGTGTTTCTTGGCCTGCTCAAACATGTCGCGCACACGCGAGGCGCCGACACCAACAAACATCTCGACAAAATCGGAACCGGAGATCGTGAAAAAGGGCACCTTGGCTTCGCCGGCGATGGCCTTGGCGAGTAGCGTTTTACCGGTACCGGGGGGACCGACCATCAATACACCGGACGGAATCTTGCCGCCGAGTTTCTGGAACTTTCCCGGATCACGCAGAAACTCTACCAGTTCGGCGACTTCTTCCTTGGCCTCCTCGACACCTGCGACATCGTTAAAGGTGATCTTGACCTGGTCATCGCCAAGCAGGCGGGCACGGCTCTTGCCAAACGACAGGGCTCCCCGGCCACCTCCGCCGCCCTGCATCTGGCGCATGAAATAGATCCAGATACCGAGCAAAAGCAGGATCGGGAACCAGGAAATGAGCGCATGGGCCCAGAGGGAATTCTGATCCGGTTCTGCACCCTTAATCTCGACATTATTATCCAGCAGGGTACCAATCAAAGCATCGTTATTGGTTTCCGGGCTGTAGGTTGTAAAGCGACTGTCATCAATGCGTTTACCAGAGATGGTGTTGCCTTCGATGGTAACGGACTTGACATTCCCCGTCTTGACTTCCGACAGGAAAGTCGAATAGGGAATGTCGGTCACCATGGGAGTGGCAAGGTTCCTGAAAATCAACATCAAAACCAGCGTGATGACGATCATCAGGACCAGTGTTCTTGCAGTCTCGTTCAAACCGGATACCTCAACTAATCAATATATATATAAATCTAACAGTTATCTTTAACTATAACCTATAGGAGCGGGCCAGGACATAGAATTCTCGGGAATTATCCCGCGATGCACCAGGCTTTCGAGTCACGATTTTGGCAAAATGTTCCCTGAGTGACTGACGGAAGACGTCGATACCTTCGCCCTGAAAAACCTTTACCAACAGGTGACCACCCGGTTTCAAAACCTCGAGAGCCAGATCCCGTGCCAGTTCAGCCAGGTACAGACTGGCGGCCTGATCCGTGGCCCTGATACCACTTAAGTTGGGGGCCAAATCCGAGATTACAAGGTCACAACGGCGCCCGCCAAGCCGGGCGAGACAGCCTTCATAAACCACCTGTTCGGTAAAATCACCCTGAATAAACAACACGTTATCAATCGGCTCCAGGGGCAGGATATCAATGGCAATAACCCTTCCCTGGTCACCGATACGGTCGGCGGCGTACTGCGACCAGCTTCCGGGCGCCGCGCCGAGGTCGATGACCGTCTGTCGCGGACGAAAGAGATGGTCTTTTTTGTCAATTTCGGCAAGTTTGTATGCCGCCCGGGAACGGTAATGAGACTGCCGTGCCTTCCTGACATAGGGATCTTTTTCCTGGCGTTGCAACCAGTGTTTGCTGCCGGGGCTTTTGGACATGAGATTGTCAAGGAGTCAGGAGTCAATTCTCCTGTTAATTACAGAAACTTCCGACACCTGCTCCTGACTTCTGTATTCGTTGAGAAAGGCCGAAAATTCATTCATAGCGGACTTCCAGAATCTCGTATTCGATCACCCCACTCGGTGCGTTTACCTCTACCACCTCGCCTTCCTCCTTGCCGATCAGGGCACGGGCAATTGGCGAGGTAATCGAGATCAGGTTCTTCTCGATATCGGCCTCGATTTCACCCACGATCTGGTACGTTACTTCCTTGTCACTGTCCAGGTTGACGAGATCAATTGTTGCACCAAAAACAACCTTGCCATTGGATTCAAGATTGGCGACATCGATTATCTGTGCATTGGCCAGGGCATTTTCGATGGATGCAATCCGGCCCTCGAGGAAACTTTGTTGTTCGCGCGCGGCATGGTATTCCGCATTTTCACTCAGATCACCATGGGCCCTCGCCTCTGCGATCGCCTCGGTAATGCGGGGACGATCAACCTTTTTCAGTTGCTTGAGTTGTTCGCGCAACCGTTGTGCACCGTTGGTGGTAATGGGTGCCTTACTCATTGTAATTCCTCATGCAATACCTGTATTGGATTGACTTCCTCACTATCCTGTTGTTTAAGGGCCAGTATGGTAGCCATGGCTCCGGCCATGGTGGTGGTGTAAAAGACCTTGTGTTGCAGGGCTGTGCGCCGGATTGAATAGGAATCCGCGATGGCTTGTTTGTCTTCTGTAGTATTCACTATGAGGTCAATTTCATCATTTTTCAACATGTCAACAATATGTGGTTGACCTTCACGAACCTTGTTGATGCGCCGGCAAACCAGCCCGGCCTCCTCCAGTGCCAGGGTCGTACCATGCGTTCCACACAGGCTGAATCCCAGTTGTGAAAGTTCACCGGCGATAGTCCTGGCATATTCCTTGTCCTCGTCACGCACGCTGATAAATGCCAGACCAGAGCGCGGGATCACCTCACCGGCTGCCAGTTGCGCCTTGGCAAAGGCCTGGCCGAAATTCCTGCCGATGCCCATGACTTCGCCGGTGGATTTCATCTCGGGACCCAGCAGTGAATCCACGCCCGGAAACTTGATAAAAGGAAACACGGATTCCTTCACGGAAAAATATTCCGGGATAACTTGCCTTGTGATGCCCTGTCCCGCGAGCGACATACCCACCATGCAATTTGCCGCGACACGCGCCAGTGGAATGCCGGTGGCCTTGGATACAAAAGGTACGGTTCGCGAGGCACGCGGGTTGACCTCAAGCACAAAAATATCGTTGCCCTGGATGGCGAACTGGGTATTCATCAAACCAATGACGTTTAATTTACGGGCCATGGCCCGTACCTGCTCGGCCAGTTGTTCCTGTATTGACCCGGACAAGCTGTGCGGCGGTAATGAGCAGGCGGAATCACCGGAATGCACACCGGCCTGTTCAATATGTTCCATGATGCCGCCGATAATCACGTCCTTGCCGTCGGACACGGCATCTATGTCCACTTCCACGGCATCGCGCAGAAAATAATCCAGCAACACGGGTGACTCAAATGAAACAGCGACGGCCTCGCGCATGTAGGTCCGCAAATCATCTTCATTAAAGACGATCTCCATGGCGCGTCCGCCCAGCACATAGGACGGCCGGACTACCAACGGGTAACCGATGGCATTGGCAAGATCGATCGCCTCGTCGTCGGTCCGGGCGGTACGGTTGGGCGGTTGCTTGAGCTCCAGTTCCTGCAGCAGGTTTTGAAAACGCTGGCGGTCTTCCGCAAGATCAATGGAGTCCGGCGAAGTTCCGATGATCGGGGCACCGGCAGCTTCCAGTGCACGCGCGAGTTTCAACGGTGTCTGTCCGCCATATTGCACGATTACGCCTTCCGGTTTTTCCAGGTAAATGATCTCGAGCACGTCTTCCAGCGTCAGCGGTTCAAAATACAACCGGTCCGACGTATCGTAATCGGTCGAGACTGTTTCCGGGTTACAGTTGACCATGATGGTTTCATAACCGGCATCGCGCATGGCCAGTGCTGCCTGCACGCAACAATAATCAAACTCGATGCCCTGCCCAATACGGTTCGGCCCACCGCCAAGCACCATGATCTTCTTATTGTCACTCGGATCGGCTTCGCACTCTTCTTCATAAGTGGAGTACATGTATGCCGTCGTGGCCCGGAACTCGGCCGCGCAGGAATCGACCCGTTTGTATACCGGCCGAATATTATTTTCATGGCGCAACTCACGCACTTCCTGCTCGGTGCTGTTCACCAGGGACGCGATGCGACTGTCCGAGAAACCCTTGCGCTTGAGACATCGTAATCGTTCGGCTGTTAAAGCTTTCACACCTTGTTCACGGATGACTTTTTCTTCCGCGACCAGCTCACTGATCTGGGCCAGAAACCAGGGATCGATGTTTGAATACTGATGAATGTCGTCGACGGACAGTCCCAGGCGAAAACCTTCTGCGATATACCAGAGCCGGTCGCTGCGTGGTATCCGGCACTCACGGGCAACCCGTTCCAGCGCTTCTTCACGTTCCATGCCTTCGGGAATTATTTCATTCAAACCGTCTCTGCCTGTTTCGAGTCCGCGCACGGCTTTCTGCAGTGATTCCTGGAAGGTGCGGCCGATCGCCATCACCTCGCCTACGGATTTCATTTGCGTTGTCAACCGGTCGTCGGCATTGGGAAACTTCTCGAATGTAAATCGCGGGATCTTTGTCACGATGTAATCGATCGTGGGTTCAAACGAGGCGGGTGTAGCGCCGCCTGTGATCTCGTTTGCGAGTTCGTCCAGGGTATAGCCAACGGCAAGCTTGGCGGCGACCTTGGCGATAGGAAAACCGGTGGCCTTTGAGGCCAGGGCCGAGGAACGCGATACCCGCGGATTCATTTCTATAATGATCAGTTCACCATCATCAGGGTTGACGGCGAACTGTACGTTTGACCCGCCGGTATCCACCCCGATCTCGCGCAATACCGCGATCGAGGCATCGCGCATGATCTGGTACTCCTTGTCCGTCAGTGTCAGCGCGGGGGCAACGGTGATTGAGTCGCCGGTGTGCACGCCCATCGGGTCGACGTTTTCAATGGAACAGATGATGATGCAGTTGTCCTCGTGATCGCGCACCACCTCCATCTCGAATTCTTTCCAGCCGAGAACCGACTGCTCAAGCAGGATCTCGTTGGTTGGCGAGGCGTCCAGGCCACGCTCACAGATCTCAAGGAATTCCTCCCGGTTATAGGCAATGCCGCCGCCGGTTCCGCCCAGGGTAAAAGAGGGCCGCACGATAATGGGAAACCCGAGATCCTTCTGGATCCTTTTGGCCTGATCCATGTCATGCGCTAATTCGGAATGCGGCAGGTGCAGGCCGATCTTGCGCATGGCCTCGCGGAACTTTTCCCGGTCCTCGGCCTTGTTGATGGCATCGCGCGATGCACCGATCAGTTCCACGCCGTACTTTTCAAGCACTCCTTCCCGGGCAAGATCGAGTGCGCAATTCAAACCGGTCTGCCCGCCCATGGTCGGCAAGAGGGCATCGGGACGTTCTTTCTCGATGATCTTCTCGACCACGCGCCATTGTACCGGTTCGATATAGGTCGCAGCCGCCATTTCCGGATCGGTCATGATCGTGGCCGGGTTGGAGTTCACGAGTATCACCCGGTAGCCCTCTTCCTTCAGCGCCTTGCACGCCTGGGCCCCGGAATAATCAAACTCGCAGGCCTGGCCGATAATGATCGGTCCGGCACCGATGATCAGGATTGACTCAATGTCGGTTCGCTTGGGCATTGATACGGTTACGTTAACGTTTAATATCAGTCATTTTTGTAAAAGTACCGAGTGCTGAGGACTGAGGTCTGAGTGGTCATAAAAACTTTATTCTCAACACTTATTACTCAGTCCTCGGTCTTCATCACTTATTTCTTCGCCTGCATCAACTGGACGAAACGGTCAAATAGTGGCCTTACGTCATGTGGACCCGGGCTGGCCTCTGGATGCCCCTGGAAACCGAATGCGGGTGCATTTTTATGCCGGATACCCTGCAGGGTGCCGTCGAAGAGCGAACGGTGCGTGGCCTGCACGATATCGGGCAAGGTCTCCTCTTCAACTGCAAAGCCGTGGTTCTGGCTGGTGATCATCACCCGTCCGCTGGCGAGATCCTGGACCGGGTGGTTTGCCCCGTGATGGCCGAATTTCATCTTGCTGGTTTTCGCGCCCGCGGCCAGCGCCAGCAACTGGTGACCCAGGCAAATTCCGAAGGTGGGGATGTCGCTGGCGACGATTTCCCGGATGGCCTCGATAGCGTAATCACAGGGATCCGGATCTCCCGGCCCGTTGGAGAGAAAAACACCGTCGGGTTTTTCACCCAGGACTTCCGCTGCGGGCATGGTGGCTGGCACAACGTCAATCCGGCAACCATGATCGGCGAGCAGGCGAAGGATATTGCGCTTTATACCGTAATCGTAGGCAATGACATGAAACAGTTTGTCGCGGCTTTCCCGGAATTCCAGTACTCCCGCATGCAGTTGCCAACTGCCCTGCGTCCACGTGTAACCGCTGCCGGTACTGACATCTTTTGCCAGGTCGGCGCCCTTGAGACCGGGGAATTCCTTCGCAGCCGCTATGGCAGCTTTTTCATCCAGTGATTTTCCGGCCATGATGCAACCGCGTTGCGCACCCTTCTCGCGCAACAGGCGCGTCAAACGGCGTGTATCGATTTCCGCGATAGCCACTACATTTTGCCGTATCAGGAAATCCTGCAATGGTTCTTCCGCCCGCCAACTGCTGACCCGGATTGGCAAATCACGGATTACCAGGCCGCTGACCCAGGTTTTATCCGCTTCATCATCTTCATTGTTGGTGCCGACATTCCCGATGTGCGGCTGGGTGAGGGTAACTATCTGCTGGTAATAAGAGGGGTCCGTGAGGATTTCCTGGTAACCGGTGATGGCGGTATTAAAAACGACTTCCCCCGTGGCCTGTCCTTCGAGCCCGATGGACCTGCCATTGAATACAGTGCCGTCTTCCAGTGCCAGTATCGCCTGGTTCAATAAACTCTCCGCAAATCATGGACATTCACACACCACTGCCCTGCCGGGGATTTACGGCCGCGGTGCAATGCGATCGCTACACATACAAAACGGGAGCAACCGGCTGGTTACTCCCGTTGGCAGGACCGGTTGAATTTTACTGAGAAGGGTTGGGATTGTCCACGCTCCATCCGGTTTTCCTGACCGGCAAGACGCCGAATCTGCAATTCACTTCCGGGAGTGGCGATACTATTCCTCCAGTAAAATATTCTGAAACGAAGTATGAACATACAGTTACCGAGGTACAGATGCTGGATGCCGGTGGCACACTGGCGGTGTTCCTCGCCTGCAGGAGACCTGGCGGCAACTGTGCCGCTGCCTGGCGGAGAGAAAACGTCTTGAAGGGATCTAATCGGTTTGTGCTCGTTACCTGTGAGCACGGCGGCAATCAGGTGCCGCATGAATGGCATTACCTTTTTGAAGATGCAGAAGCCATCCTGCAATCACACCGTGGCTGGGACAAGGGCGCGCTGGAACTGGCGAAGGGGATCGCGGACACCTTCAACATAAAGTTAATAACGGAGGAAACCACACGGCTTTTGATCGATCTCAATCGCTCGTTGCATCACCGGGACCTGTTTTCCGAATTTACCGGATCCTGTGATATTGACACGAAACACAGCATCATCGATGAAATCTACCTGCCCTACCGCAACCGCATCGAAGCCGTAATTGCCGCTGCAATAAATCAACAACAGACTGTGCTCCACCTTTCCGTGCACAGTTTCACGCCCGTCCTCGATAAAACGACACGACATACCGACATCGGTCTGTTATATGACCCGGATAGAAAACCGGAAATGAAATTCTGCCTCGAACTGCAAAACAGTATAAATAAAATTACGGATGAATGGCGGGTACGGAGAAATTACCCCTACTGTGGTATTGCAGACGGCCTTACAACGTATCTGCGGAAAAAACATTCCGATGCGGAGTATTGCGGAATCGAACTGGAAGTAAATCAGGCGATCATTTCCAATAAGAAA
>DATIPP010000261.1:0-3297 GCA_035471825.1 Gammaproteobacteria bacterium | reverse complement strand
CGGCAACGTTGAACAACGCCATGAAGGTTCCGATCTCGGGGGAACGATGCGGCTCGGCGGTCAGCAATGCCGTTTGCTTGAAGGTTCCCGCGTCAGAAAGCTTTACGATACCGATATCATCACCGAGAGGCATCGGCATCGGTATGAATTCAACAATAACTACAAGGATCAACTCACCGGAGCCGGACTCGTAATTTCAGGTGTATCGATCGACACCAAGCTTGTGGAAATAATCGAACTCCCGGATCATCCATGGTTTATCGCCTGTCAGTTCCACCCGGAATTCACGTCAAACCCGCGCGACGGCCATCCCCTGTTTTCAGGTTTCATACGT
Organism: Gammaproteobacteria bacterium; assembly: GCA_035471825.1. Lineage (GTDB taxonomy): Bacteria > Pseudomonadota > Gammaproteobacteria > Eutrophobiales > Eutrophobiaceae > DATIPP01. The sequence continues at coordinate 2,963 of DATIPP010000261.1, read as the reverse complement.
GCAGCCAATGCCTGCAGGGAATCACGGAAGCAGGAACTGAAAAATGCAGTTATGTAATTTCAGTGCCGGGAATGACCGGCCTTTTTTCCTGATTGCAGGTCCGTGCGTAGTTGAAAGCGAGGCACTGGCGCTGGACACCGCCGGGAAGTTGAAGGAGATTACCGGAAAACTGGACGTCCCTTTTATCTATAAATCCTCCTTCGACAAGGCTAACCGGACCTCCCATGAAAGTTATCGCGGACCCGGCCTGGAACAGGGACTCGCGGTTCTGGAAAAGGTAAAGAACTCTGTCGGCGTGCCGGTATTGACTGACGTCCACGAGGACTCTCCGCTGAAGGAAATTGCCGCCGTGGTGGACGTTCTGCAAACACCGGCATTTCTCTGCCGCCAGACGAATTTCATCCAGAATGTTGCCCGCCTGGGCTTGCCGGTTAACATCAAGAAAGGCCAGTTTCTCGCCCCCTGGGACATGTTGAATGTCGTGGAGAAAGCGAAAGCAACAGGAAATGAACAAATCATGGTGTGTGAGCGCGGTGTCAGTTTTGGTTACAATTATCTGGTCAGCGATATGCGTGCCCTCGTAATCATGCGGGAGACACTTTGTCCGGTAGTTTTCGATGCCACGCATTCCGTGCAAATGCCGGGCGGGCAGGGTAACCGTTCAGGTGGACAACGGGAGTTTGTTCCGACATTGGCCCGCGCCGCTGTTGCAACCGGTATCGCAGGATTGTTCATGGAAACACACCCTGATCCCGACAAAGCAATGAGTGACGGTCCCAATTCCTGGCCCCTGGACAAGATGCAGGAACTGCTGGCAGTCCTGTGCGGGATTGACCGCCTGGTCAAAGAGTCAAAGATGAATTCCAATAATAACAACGAAAGGTAGTTTGAACGTGTCAGCAATTAAAGACATCATAGCCTATGAAATTCTCGATTCACGCGGTAATCCGACCATCGAGGCGACTGTACTTACCGACAACGGTGTGGCTGGTTCCGCCATGGTGCCGTCAGGTGCTTCAACCGGTGTTCGCGAGGCACTCGAATTCCGCGATAACGATCCCAAACGTTACAAGGGGAAGGGCGTGCTCAGGGCCATTGATAATATCTATACAAAAATTGCTCCCGAGTTGACCGGTATGGAGATCACCGATCAGGCCGGGATCGATCATCGTATGATCGAGCTTGACGGAACGGAGAACAAATCAAAGCTCGGCGCCAATGCAATACTGGCCGTTTCAATGGCCGCGGCCCATGCCGCCGCCAATGAAGAAGGAATGCCGCTCTACCAGTATCTTGGCGGTGACGGCCCTTTCCTCATGCCGGTTCCGATGATGAATATTCTCAATGGTGGCGCCCACGCGGATAATAATGTCGATTTGCAGGAATTCATGATACTGCCTGTCGGCGCCAACTCGATGCGTGAGGCGGTCCGTTACGGAGCGGAGATATTTCATTCCCTTAAATCGGTGCTTGCCAATCGCGGACTGAGTACGACCGTGGGGGATGAAGGCGGCTTCGCCCCCGACCTCTCGTCCAATGAAGAAGCCATTGAGGTAATACTCCAGGCTATCGACAAGGCCGGGTATACTGCCGGCGATGACATCCTCCTGGGACTTGATGTCGCCAGTTCCGAGTTTTACAAGGACGGGCGCTATACACTGGCGTCCGAGAACAGGCAATTATCTTCGGCAGAATTCCTGGATTACCTCGATCCGTGGTTTGACAAGTATCCGATAATTACCATGGAAGACGGTATGGCGGAGGATGACTGGGACGGTTGGAAACTGTTAACAGACAGGCTTGGAGAGAAGGTACAACTTGTGGGTGATGACCTGTTTGTAACCAACCCGGTTATATTGCAGAAAGGTATTGACAGGGGCGTCGCCAATTCTATTTTGATCAAGGTGAACCAGATTGGTTCGTTGACGGAGACGTTGGCGGCAATCAATCTTGCGAGGAAGTCCGGCTATACGTCCGTTATCTCGCATCGTTCGGGGGAGACGGAAGACACCACTATCGCGGATCTTGCCGTGGCAACTTCCAGTGGCCAGATTAAAACAGGTTCACTTTCACGGTCGGACCGTGTTGCCAAATACAATCGCCTCATGAAAATCGAGGATCAACTGGGAAGTAATGCCAGTTATCCGGGTAACGATGCATTTTATAATCTGGATTGAGCGATTCATGAATTTTATCATTTCCATACTGCTCATTTTACTGGTGATATTACAATACAATCTCTGGATTGGTAACGGCAGTCTGACAGAAGTCCATCACATGCAACAGGACAGGGAATTACAGATCAGGGAAAACGAGCGTCTCGTTGATCGCAATCGTTCCCTCGCCGCGGAAGTACATGATCTCAAGAACGGCTATGACGCCATCGAGGAACGTGCACGAAGCGAAATGGGAATGATCCGCCAGGATGAAACGTTTTACCAGATTATGGAATCACATCCTGAAGGAAAGTCCGGGCAGGAATGACAACGGTGCGTTACTGGGCTGTGATTCCAGCCGCCGGCGCCGGGAAACGCATGCAGGCCGGAATACCAAAGCAGTATCTTGAAATTGATGGCAGGACCATTCTCGAAATTACTCTCCGGCAATTCTGCTCCTGCTCACTGATCGAGGGAGTAATAGTCGCCTTGTCAGGCGATGACAATTATTTCGGGCAACTGGAAATCGCTTCTCACAAGAAAATCAGGCAGGTAATCGGGGGTGAAGAGCGTTGCCATTCCGTGTTGAACAGCCTTCATTTCCTTTCAACCATTGCCGATGAAAATGACTGGGTACTTGTGCATGATGCCGCAAGGCCCTGTATAGACGGGAACGATATTGAAAACCTGGTCCGAGCGCTTGACGAGCACCCGGTAGGCGGTCTCCTGGCATTACCCGTCCGCGATACAATGAAACGTGCGGAAGAAGATAATCTCGTCACGGAAACAGTAAATCGTGAAGGTCTT
>DATIPP010000260.1:0-7620 GCA_035471825.1 Gammaproteobacteria bacterium | reverse complement strand
GTCAATCAGGCATTACTGAAACTCGACGGTGATCCAAATGATCCGATCCACATGAAGGCCTTCGACAAGGCTGGTTGTCTTGGCCACCGGGTTATCCGGACGGTGGAAGACGTGGAACACATAACGGAGAGCGAATTTCCCGCCCTGCTGGAGAGTCACCTGAGCGGCTGGGAGTTTGCCGTGGAGGCCTGGATCTTCAAGGGGAAAATCCGATTTCTCAACATCTCCGAATACGTGACGCTGGGTTATTCAGTATTCGTTCCCGCTTCACCGGAACTGGAAAGCTATCGCGAACAGGTCACGCGTGAGATTGAAAAACTGATCGAGACGTTCGATATCGACTTCGGCTTTATCCATCCTGAATATTTCGTAACCAGTGACGGCGTGATGTATTTCGGTGAAGTGGCATACCGGCCTCCCGGTTTCAATGTCTTCGAATTGCTTGAACGCACCTACGGATTCAACGCCTATCAGGCAATGGTGCTTGCCTTTGATCCCAAAACCACAGAAGAAGAGATTGATGCGTTTTTCCCGCAGGAAGTCGTCGATGCAAAAGGATATGCCGGGTGCTTCGGTGTTTATCCCCGCCGCAGGGTGGTCAGCAAACTCGAGATCCCGGAAGAGACCGAGCAGGATGACTATTACGAGTTCCATGAATTGAAACCGCCCATGGAGCAGAAGGTCACCAAGCGTAATGCATTCGGTACCCACTGGGGACTGGTGTATTTCTTCGGTGATGACCCACATCGAATGTATGACTTGCTGAAAAAACAGGAAGAGCTTGATTTCTACATCTGATACCTGAGAAGCTGTTCGATTATGGTGGCCACAATAAAACAGCCTGCCGATTCCGACAGGCTGCAACGACTGGCCGGACAATTTGACCGGGCGCTAGAAAGGCTCGAGCAGTCCAGCGCTTTTGCAAAATCATCCAATGCGTTTGCAGCGCTGGATGTCTCCCGTCGGTTGCTGTCTGTCCCCGGCGGCGTAGACTATCTCGCCAAACGTATCCCCGAACTCGATCAGGCCGGTATTTTTGCCGACAGTGACTGGAACGATCCCGCCCTGTTGCAGGCCAACCTGGTTCCGGGCACCCTCGCTACGGGTGACCAGGCCATGGTCACGTATGAATGCCTGAGTGAATTGCGTTGGCTGGCGATTGCCCGGGGGGATTATCACTATCCCGGTATTGCCGCGGAACAGGCATTGTTTTTCCTGCGCGAGGTTCTCGCGCTGAACCTGGACCTGGTTTTTGATCGTGCTACCGAAGCGGCGCGGGAAAAACGATTGGCGGGAGTTAACGAGGTGTTCGCTTACCTGGTCGATCACATCGGTTATGGCGATATCCTTGAGCAGGTTGTGGAAGAGGTCTGGCGCATCCTGCGCGAACGCCCGATCAAGGTGGATCATGTCAAGACCATGATCACAAAACTCGCTGTCTGTCTTGCCGATCCGGAGATAGGCAGTCAGCCTCGCGGTGCAGAACGACTGGTCAGCGCCTTGTTCGGTCCTTCAACGATCACGCAGAACGATCCCGGCCTTGATTCTTACACCCAAACACTGGAAACGCTAGACGTGAATGCACTCAAGCAGGAGGCGACGGCCTTTGCGAGAGCCATGAGTGATACCGGCCTGGTTTCTCCCTATCATCCGGTGTTGTTACGCTTCCTGTTGAAGAATGCCCCGGACCTGATCCCGCAGGCACTGGCCCTCAGCAGCACGGGGACCGACGTCCTGCTTACTTATCGTGACCTGGTCAATGAATTGATAGACAAGGCCATCCATCCCGAAACCAGCCAGGCCGTCTACGGACTGTCCTGCATACTGGAACGTGGTCTGCTCTATGAACCACCGGTAGCTCCCGGCTTCTGGCGTCAGATGCAGATGGTCCTGCATCCGGATGTCGAGGCACAGATAAACGCAATTTACGGTACATCACAATCGGCCGGCGTACATTTGCTGGCCGGATTGATCAATGTTCTCGGGATACCGCTCGGCATTGGTCAGGGACATAACCCGACTTGCCAGTCGGCTCGCGCCATCTCCATGTGGGCCTATAATGATCCCGATTACCTGATGCAGTTACTGGCCTGGGCCGCACGGGACGGTGAAATTATTATGCAGTTTGAAGGAGTCATACTACGCTCCCGCGAACTGGCAGCAGGTCTTGCCGGTATATTGCACCTTGACCTCGACCCGGTATCACTGGTGCTGGTCCCACATCTGGACCGGATCTATATAGAGATGGGACGCTTGTCTGCCGGACGCGGTGAGGATCCGCACAAATGGGTTAACCCGGAGTTTCACGGCTGGTGGGTGGGACGCGGTTTTGCGATCGCCGTTGATGTTGCCAGCGGTAACCTGGAAAACCACGAACAGTTTATCCGGGATTTTTACGCTGCCTATCATCCTTACTACAACGGCAACCAACCCGTCATTCATCCGCAACCGGCGGGTGTCGCCGTCACGGACTCGTCAGCCGAGTTCGTCGGCTGGCATGCGATCACGATCATCCGCGTGGCACTGGACCCCGCCGGAGAAATGCGGGCGTATTTTTACAATCCAAACAATGACAGCAACCAGGACTGGGGTAACGGCGTCAAGGTCTCCACGGAAGGCCACGGCGAATATTATGGTGAATCCTCCCTGCCCGTCGCGGAACTCGCGTCACGGCTGTATATCTTTCACTACGACCTGCTCGAAACCGGTGATCCGCACAGCGTGCCGGCGGAAGAGATTAATACAATACGCGCCATGGCCGAAAACAGCTGGGCCGCTGAACGACTAGGGGAGACGGCGGCATGAACGCCACGTGAAAAAATTCAGATATCGTAAGGAGCCTTCTTGACCAGGTCCCGGCCTGCAATCTGCGTGGCCTGGGTCAGGCGGACATAATTATTGTAGAGAGTCCGGATTTCACGCACGTAAACGACCGCCTGGCCACAGCGGCAATGCCGGATCATTTCACCCTCGCGCTCGAACGGTTTGGCCAGCATAAGCATGGCCTTTTCGACATTACCGAACCAGCGGTTTTTGTCCAGCCCCATTTCTTCGGCAAGCTCGCGCGCGCGTTTCACCCTGCCGTAACCGGCATTATATGAGGCGAGCGTAAACCAGGTCCTGTCTTCCAGCAGCAGGTCCTTTTCGAATCGATCCCGCAGCATGCTCAGGTATTTCACACCCGAGGCGATGTTCATTTCCGGGTCGCTCGTGTTCTTATTGCCGACAAGTTCTGCAGTGGCAGGCATCAACTGCATCAATCCCCTTGCGCCGGCATAGGAGACGGCGGCGGGGTTGAACTGGCTTTCCTGGTACATCTGGGCAACGATCAAGCGCCAGTCAAAACTGTAATGCTCGGCGTAATGTCGGACAATCTCGTCATACGGCGACAGACTGGTTGCCTCGGGTACAAGCCGGGTATCGGCGATATGATGGTTACCGCGTTCAAAGTACCTGGCGTACAGGACATTATAAAACTTGTTGCGATAGCTCGATTTCAGATATTCGTTCACTGATGCCAGTAACTGGGTGTTTTCTGTTCGCACCGCCCAGACATGCGGGATCGGCTCGCCCAGCGTGAACTGTGGCTGGACGTCGTATTCCTCGATCAATTCCGGTTTAAGTTGCTGGTTATCAAGCAGGGTCAGGTCATACATGCCGAGCGAGACCATCGATAACACGCCCTTGATACTGATCGAACTTTCCGCTTTGGCGATCTCAAAATCGACCCCGCGTGAGCGGATGGACTCCAGGTAGTGGCGATAGGGGCTGGATGCAGGCAGCGTAACCCGGCGACCTTCGAGATCACGGATATCGGTAATCGGGGTATTATTGTCGCGACCGACAATGACCGGTGTTGAATAATTATAGGCATCGGAAACGGCGATATCGTCATCCCCGATACTGCCGGCCGGCAATGATGCGGCGATAATGTCACCTTCGCCTCGCAGGAGGAGTGACTGCATCTCCGCATGGGAATCAGCCAGCACCACGTCCACCCGCATGTTTTCCTTGCTGGCAAAACTGCTGATCAGGTCATATTCAAAGCCGTGGAATTTACCGTCACTGAAATAATAATGGGCCGGGTTCTGATAGGTGATAACGCGCAGTGTCCGGCGAGCCTGCATGGACGGCAAATCTCCCAGGTGAACATCACCGACACTGAGACTCAGGTGGTTCTTGTAGAGAAACTGGTTCAGGGCCGCCTGCAGATTTTCTGCCGAAGCCGGTACGCCCCAGGCCCGCGGTTTACCCTCGGTCAGGTCGTACACAGCGGTCAATTCGGTATGTTGCGGTAAATATCCGGCCAGAAACTGGCTGTCCGCCACAGTCAGGTCGTACATACCGGAGGATACGCGTTGCAGGATCTCTTCCCGGCTCAGCGATTCCGGCACAGCCAGTATTTCCATATTTGGGTTTGATTCGGCCAGGTCCTGCAAAATCGGCCATGACTGTGCGGATTTCTTGACGGCAACCTGCCTGAACGCGAGATCCGAGGGCTTGTTTATCTGCGTGGTATCGGCCCTGGCGACAATCTGCAGGTGGGAACTCGTCCAGGGTACGGTAAATTCAATCGGGCCGGACACACCGGCAAGCAATGATTTCCCTTCACCGACGATAATGTCCCCTTCACCGTCCAGCAAACGTTGCAACAGGTTCCAGCGGGCGTCGACTTCCACCCATTTCAATACCACCTGGTGCGATTCGGCAAAGCGGGCCAACAAGGTCTTTTCGATATCCGAGACATTGGCCGCCTGCCCATCCCTGGAATGGAGTAATACCCGCAGTGTTCCCGATGCGACAATCCTGTCCAGCTTGGACTCGGGTTCAGGGGTACTGGAGTCACCCGGGGCCTGGTCCGAGAAAACGATCAGGGGATAGCAGAGAAAGGCCAGGATCAACAATATAACCAGCCACCAGGGACCGATTTCTGGGGTATTTTTTTTATTCAACTGATTCGACACGCGCGGCAAAATCTCCTTCCTCCCGGACAGCAGCCTGTTTCCACAGTTGGGTAATATACCGGTAAACAAGTTAATCATCTATATATTGTATGGATAAGATATTGATATACTATATGTATACTTGTGCACTGCAAAAAAAGAGGACATTATCACACTGTATGTTGCGCTGCAATAAAATACATTAGTGTGACTTGGATCAGACAGGATCGTTCCGAAAATCTCCGCCAGAGAAGAGCAACCTTGCAGCGTCAGGAATGACTAGATTAGTAAGAGCTTACTGTTCGAGCAGGCTTTGTGCTTCCAGCAATCTTTCCGGCGTTCCGATATCAATCCAGCGACCGCGGAAGTGCTCGCCGGCAATCTTCCCGGTGCTCATTGCCTCGCGCAACAAGGGCCCCAGGGGGAAGGAAGTTTCTTGCGTGCGCCGGAACAGCGCCGGGCGGTAAATACCCAGCCCGCTGAAGGTGAGCTTCGGACCGCCTTCGGTAACCAGTCGATCACCTTCCAGGACGAAATCACCTTCCGGGTGATACGGCGGATTATCGACCATCACCAGTAGGGCGAGGTCATCGTCCGCCAGGGACAACCTTGACAGATCGTAATCCGTCCAGATATCGGCATTGATAACAAGGAAGGGTTCTTCTCCCAACTGCGGTAACACCCGGCGGATACCACCACCAGTATCCAGGAGTTGGCCGTGTTCGGGCGAATAGTGAACACGGGCGCCGAATTCCGTGCCGTCCCCCAGGAACGACTCGATCTGATCCCCGAAACGGCCGTAATTGATCACGATATCCCGGATATTGGCGTTGACAAGGTGTTCCACGTGGTGCTGGATTATCGGTCTGCCCTGCAGGGATAACATGGACTTGGGCCGGGTATCCGTCAGTGGTCGCATGCGTTCCCCCCGGCCGGCGGCAAGTATCATGGCGCGCATGCGGCATTTGCCTCCTTCAACACCGGCGTTACGCGCTGTTCTATCAGTTTAACCAGTGGGCCAAGCTCACTGTATTCTCCCGCCAGGTCGGTGATATAGGACAGCGTGCGCGGGATATCGGCCAGGTAACCCGCTTTGCCGTCCCGGTGATACAGTCTTGCGAAGATACCACTGGCCTTGAGGTGGCGTTGCACGCCCATCAGATCAAATTGACGCAGAAATTCCTCGCTGCCGGTTTCACCGTGGCAATGATCACGATGATAATCCAAGGCCCAGCGCCGGATCCGATCACGCGGCCACTTGATATAACAATCTTTCAGTAATGACACGAGATCATAGGTCAGCGGTCCGTTGACGGCGTCCTGAAAATCGAGCATTCCGGGCGTCGACCGGTGATCAGTATTATCCATGACCATCAGGTTGCGCGAATGATAATCCCGGTGCACGAAAACCCGCGGTTGTGCGAGAGCATTCTCCGTGAGTATGTTGAATATCTGTAACAACCGGCCCTGTTCACGTCTCCCGGTTTTGATATTGAGATGTTCCCCAAGCAACCAGTCGGTAAACAATTGCATCTCGCTTGTTAATAATGTGTCGTCGTAGGGAGGCAGGCCGTGGGTAACGCCTTTGTGCTGGATTTTCGCCAGCGCCTCAAGCGCCAGTGCATAAAGTTTATCGGCATTTTCTTCCGTCAGGGTGTCGAGATAATGCCTTGTGCCCAAATCCGACAACAGCAGGAATCCGTGCTTAATGTCCCTGTCAATAACATCTGGGACAGTAACACCACAGGCCTGCAGTCTCTCCGTAATATCCAGGTAGGCCGTGCAATCCTCCTTGTCTGGCGGGGCATCCATTACAATATAAGTCCGGTTATCCGCCGTTATCCTGAAATAGCGCCGAAAACTGGCATCACCGGATGCCAGGGTGAGTGAATAACCGCCCGGAAATGATCTGGAATCAAGCCATTCGGTCAACAGATGCTTGCGTTCATTCATGCCGGGATCACAAATACGATCTGTAACCATTACGGCGGTGGGTATTATCGAAGTTACAGGGTATTTCTGGCATTATCAATTCAATACAACAAATTTAAGAACAACACATGATACTTGAATTTCTGGGGATCATAGCCGGTCTGTCACTGCTGATTTATGGTGCCGACTGGTTTGTTTCCGGATCGTCAAACATAGCACGTCTATCCGGCATGCCGCCATTGATCATCGGCCTCACAGTTGTCGGAATCGGTACATCACTCCCGGAAATCCTGGTCGGCACGGTTGCGGCCCTGAATTATAAAACGGAAATCGCCATCGGTAATGCCATCGGTTCCAATATCGCCAACATCGGCCTGGTCCTCGGGGCGACAGCGTTGAGTTTCCCCGTCACCATTAAATCGAAAACACTGCGCTGGGAATACTGGCTGATGACTGCCTCAATTGTCATCACGCTGGTGGTATTGCTGGACCGGTCGTTATCCCGGATCGACTCACTGGTATTGCTGGTGATTCTGGGTATGTTTGTCTGGCAAATCATCCGGCTGGCAAAAAAGTCGCCGCCCTCGGATCCCCTGACACGCGAGTACGAGAAGGAACTGGCCGAGGTAACCACTATAGGCAAATCCAGCCTGAAATTACTCACCGGACTGATCCTGCTGCTGGGCGGTGCCGAGCTGTTGGTGCGCTGCGCCGTTATTGTTGCCGAGTATTTCGGCATCAGTGA
>DATIPP010000259.1:0-5759 GCA_035471825.1 Gammaproteobacteria bacterium | reverse complement strand
CCGTGCAGTTGGCACCGTGCACAATCTTTACAAGCCGGTCCCTGGAAAATTCAAGGATTATATCGCCATCCCGAAATCCAACGGTTACCAGTCTCTGCATACCGTCCTGTTCGGTCCCTACGGTGTGCCCATCGAGGTGCAGATACGGACCCAGGAAATGAATGACGTCGCCGAATCCGGCATCGCTGCACACTGGTTGTACAAATCCGGGGCCGGCAGCGGCGACCGGAGCGGTGCGCACAAACGCGCCCGGGAATGGCTGAAAAGCATTATCGAAATGCAACAGACCGCCGGCAACCCGCAGGAGTTTCTTGAAAACGTCAAGATCGACCTGTTCCCGGACTCGGTCTACGCCTTCACACCCAAGGGACGGATCATCGAGTTGCCGCGCGGTGCCACGGCCGTGGATTTCGCCTATGCCATCCACACCGATCTCGGCAACAGTTGCACCGGCGTCCGCATCAACCGTCACCTGGCGCCACTGAGTACGCCGCTATCGACCGGCCAGACTATCGAGATTATCAAGTCACCCGGCGCCCGGCCGAACCCGGCCTGGCTCAATTTCGTCGTCACCGCCAAGGCCCGTTCCAATATCCGCCACTACCTCAAGAACCTGCAGGAAAACGAGGCGGCTGTACTGGGCAAACGCCTGCTGAACCGGCAACTGGAAATCCTGAAATCCTCGTATGACGAACTGGATCCCGGATTGATGCAGCAGGTACTGGCAGAATACAAGCTCAACGACGAAAAGGCACTGTTACAGGAGATCGGTCTCGGCAACCGCATGGCGCCGTTGATTGCGCGCAAGCTGACGCAACACACCGGCGAGGCAAGCGGCAAGGGCAATGGTGAATCGACCAAGCCGTTTGCGATCAAGGGAACCGAAGGCATGGTGGTGCAATTCCCCAAGTGCTGCTACCCCATTCCCGGCGATCCGATACTCGGGTTTGCATCGGCCGGACGGGGTATCGTCATACATACCCAGACCTGTAAAAACATCGCTGAATTCAAGAACCAGCCGGAGAAATGGATACACGTTGAATGGGAAAAGAATATTGACCGTGATTTCCCCGTGCGGATACGCATGAATGCCACCAATCAGCGCGGTGTCCTGGCCATGATTGCCTCGGCTATCGCCGACATGGAAGTAAACATTCAGAATCTCGACATCAAGGACAAGGATGATCGTTACACGTCACTGGAATTCATCATCGAAGTGCGCGATCGCAGGCACCTCGCCCAGGTCATGCGCCGGGTGAGGGGCATCAAGCACGTCACCCATCCTACACGGCGGTAGGGACTTCCTTTACACTGTTAGCGGAACAAGCGAGGCAGGAGTGATTGCATGAGCCGTGAAATCATCAGCACCGACAAGGCACCACAGGCCATCGGCACCTATTCCCAGGGCGTCAAAATTGACAACACTGTCTACATCTCCGGGCAGATACCGCTGGATCCCGCCAGTATGAAGACTGTTGAAGGCGACATACGCAACCAGATCAACCGCGTGTTCGAAAATCTCGCGGCAATCGCAGAAGCGGCAGGCGGTTCGCTCGCCGACGTAGCCAAGCTTAATATTTACCTGACGGACCTGTCTCATTTCCCGATCGTTAACGAGATCATGGCCGAGTATTTCACCGAGCCCTACCCGGCCCGTGCGGCCGTCGGTGTTGCCGCATTACCCAGGGATTCCCAGGTCGAGATGGATGCGATCCTGTACCTGGAATAACAAGTTCGCATAACAGACATCACGTCGCATTGGTAAAAACATCAAGCCTGTCGCTGGACTCTCCCGTTATCGAGTTGCACGGAGTCGGCAGCCGTATCGCGGAAAAACTGCAACGACTGGGGATCCTGCAAATCCGTGACCTGCTGTTTCACCTGCCGTTACGCTATGTCGATCGCACACGGTTGACCCCGATTGGCGGCCTGCAACCCGGCCGGGATGCGCTGGTCGAGGGAACGCTGGAACTGGCACAGGTGAAATTCGGGCGGCGGCGTTCCCTGCTGTGCCGAATCAGTGACGGTACCGGTGCGCTGACCCTGCGATTCTTTCATTTCTCCCGCTCACAACAAAACCGGCTGCAACAGGGATCACGACTGCGGTGCTACGGCCAGGCAAGACGCGGTGCACACACCCTGGAGATGATTCACCCCGAATACGAAATACTGGCTGCGGACACCTCGCCACCGGTCGAGACAAACCTGACACCGGTTTACCCGGCGACCGAAGGACTGCACCAGGTCAAACTGCGCAAGCTGGCCCGACAGGCGCTTGCATTACTGGAACATCCCGGTGAACACCTGAACGAACTACTGCCGCCGGAGCTACTCGATCGTTTACAACTGCCGCAACTTACCGATGCTATCCGTTACGTGCACCGGCCTCCTGCCGATGCGGAAACTGAAGACCTGTTACTGGGACGGCATCCCGCGCAACACCGGCTGGTATTCGAGGAATTGCTGGCACAAACCGTCAGCCTGCAGCGGGTGCGGCAATCGCTACGCAGTCACCGGGCAACGCCGCTGGAAAACAATTCATCACTGAAAACGCGGTTCCTGAACAGCCTGCCATTCAGGCTCACCGGTGCGCAGGAGAAGGCGGCGCGATCGATAGCTGAAGATCTGTGCAATGATTCACCCATGTTGCGACTCTTACAGGGTGACGTGGGTTCCGGCAAAACCGTGGTCGCCGCCCTGGCCGGGCTGCAAACTATCGGGGCCGGTTACCAGGTGGCACTGATGGCGCCGACGGAACTGCTCGCCGAACAGCATTACCAGACACTCAGCAACTGGCTGTCGCCACTGGACATCCCCGTCGTGTTATTGACCGGCAAATCCGCGGGCAGCGGACGCGGGCAATCCCTGGCATATCTCGCGGACAGTAAACCCTGCTTTATCGTCGGTACCCATGCCCTGTTTCAAAAAGACGTCCGTTTCGGCAAGCTGCGACTCGTTATTATCGATGAACAACATCGCTTCGGCGTTCACCAGCGCCTCGAGCTGCACAACAAGGGCCGGCAGGGTGATATATTTCCCCACCAGTTAATCATGACCGCAACACCGATCCCGCGCACGCTGGCCATGACGATCTACGCCGACCTCGATATCTCCGTGATTGACGAGTTGCCGCCCGGGCGGCAGCCTGTGAATACCGTGGTGATCTCCACCGACCGCCGTGAAGACGTGATCGAACGGATCAAACAGGCCTGCGCGGAAGGCCGGCAGGTCTACTGGGTATGCACCCTGATCGAGGAATCAGAAAGCCTGCAATGCGAGACAGCCATATCCACCCACCAGCACCTGACTGATCGCCTGCCGGAAATCAACGTGGGTCTCATCCACGGCCGCAAGAAAGGACGCGAAAAGGAATCTATTATGGCGGCGTTCAAGTCAGGAGACATACAGTTGCTGGTGGCAACGACCGTCATCGAGGTGGGTGTCGATGTACCCAATGCCAGCCTGATGATAATTGAAAATGCCGAACGCTTTGGCCTGTTCCAGTTACACCAGCTACGTGGACGCATCGGTCGTGGTAGTATTAAAAGCGATTGCGTACTGCTTTATCAGCCGCCGCTGGGAGATAATGCCAAAACAAGGCTGGATACAATGCGGCGGACCGATGACGGATTCGAAATAGCGCAGAAGGACCTGGAACTGCGCGGACCGGGAGAGATGATGGGGACGCGCCAGACCGGTCTGCCGGACCTGCGCATTGCCGATCTTATGCGTGATGCCCATTTACTGCCGGACATTCACAGGGCGGCTGATATATTAATGAAAGACTACCCCGATCACGTGCAGCCGCTTATCGACCGCTGGCTGGGACAGGAAATCCATTATGGAAAGGTGTGACAGATTTGCGAACCCGATGGCAACCGATTGCACAAGTTAATCACAATACGATTCCACCACAATTGCTTGACTGCCTGTTGCACTCGGGTTCCCTGACCCGGTTCCTGGAATACTGGTGCCGCGGTCACCTTGCCCTGCATCTGAATAACCAGTCCTGGCAAAAACCGATACTCGATGAAGCACTGGCGTTGCGCCTCGATAGCGGGCGGTTTGCGTTCGTGCGGGAGATTAATTTTACCTGCGATCATGTACCCTGGGTTTACGGGCGCAGTATACTGCCGGCGGCGACAATCAGCGGTTCGGAACGCCGTCTTGCACACTGGGGGCAACGTTCACTGGGAAGCTACCTGTTTTCCGGAAAAAATATCCGTCGCGGCCGGATCGAGGTCGCCAGGCTCAATGCGGGTTCCGACCTGCACGACCTGGTAACTGCATACCACGGGGAAACGGGAACCGGCGTCTGGGCGCGCCGTTCAATCTTCTATATCAGGGAAAAGCCGTTGCTCGTCGTCGAGGTATTTCTGGACAACCTGGTGCAATGCATTACGACCGCGAAAAAATAACTGCATTACTCAGGCGGTTCACCACGGTAGCGAAGGTGATCGCCGGCAATCTATGGCGATCGACCAGGCAGCTTTCACTTTCATGCTGGCGGCTATTACGACAGGCCGGGCGAACCGGGTGGTATTACCTGAAACTTTTTTCAGCAATCGCGGTACGCCGGTTGACATTGATTGCGCGGGAAACATGGCTGTTGACCGTGACATTTGTACGATCCGTCGAGGCCAGGTGGCCGGCCATCAGCAAGCGTCTGGATCTGTATGTCCAGTTGACCAGACTGAACAGGCCCATCGGTATTTTCCTCTTGCTCTGGCCCACACTCTGGGCACTCTGGATCGCCGCGGAAGGTGTGCCCGATTACTATGTCCTGCTGGTATTTGTCTCGGGGGTGGTGCTGATGCGTTCCGCGGGTTGTGTCATAAATGACATCGCCGACAGGAACCTCGACCTGCACGTGCATCGCACCCGGGACCGGCCGATCACCACCGGCCGTATCAGTGTAAATGAAGCGCTTTCAGTTGCGCTGGTACTGGTACTGATCGCGTTTCTGCTGGTTCTGACCCTGAACAGCCTGACTATCAAACTGTCCGTCGTGGCGTTGTTGCTGGCTGCGATCTATCCTTTCATGAAACGTTATACCTATCTCCCACAACTGTTTCTCGGTCTCGCTTTCGCCTGGGCCATACCCATGGCATTTGCAGCCCAGACCAATACGGTTCCGGTTATCACCTGGTTGCTGTTACTGGCCACGGTCCTATGGACAATGGTTTATGACACCTTTTATGCCATGGTGGACCGGGAAGATGATATCAGGGCGGGCATTAAATCCACGGCCGTGCTGTTCGAGGACGCGGACCGGTTTATCGTCGGAATAATCCAGGTCCTGGTACTGGTAACCCTGCTGTTTATCGGGAACCGCGCGGGACTGGGGGACTGGTATTATGCGGGGATCGGTGTTGCGAGCCTGTTTTCGATCTATCAACAATACCTTATCAAAGATAGAATACCCCGGAATTGCTTCAGGGCTTTTCTGAATAACCACTGGTTTGGCGCAACGGTTTTCGCGGGGATATGCCTGCACTATATCGTTCAATCGACATCATGAATGGCATGCGTTTGTTGGCCGCTCTCGGTTTGCTGTTGCTGTATGGCGTGCAGCTCAGCGCAGCCGATGATCCTGTGTACAGTGAATGCCTGCGCATTTCCGACAAGCTGGCCAGCGTCAGTTTCGAGGAATGCATGGAACGACAGCTCGGTGTGAGCGACGGCCGTTCCGTCAAGAACGCACCCATCCTCATCAAGGAATACCCCCCGCTGCCGCAAAAACGCAAACCACTCGGCAG
>DATIPP010000258.1:0-4244 GCA_035471825.1 Gammaproteobacteria bacterium | reverse complement strand
GAACGCGCTGGTCGTCACTAAATCACTCGCAGAAAAAATCAAGGCAATACGTCCGGCAATCAAGGCGCAACTTCTTATCTTCAATCCGGAAACTGACAACAATGAGAATACCCTGCTGCAGTTGTTATCGGCTCATGGTATCGTGTCCGCCGATATTTTGCCGGGCACCATAAAGCCGCGAC
The DNA here is from genome assembly GCA_035471825.1 of Gammaproteobacteria bacterium. Lineage (GTDB taxonomy): Bacteria > Pseudomonadota > Gammaproteobacteria > Eutrophobiales > Eutrophobiaceae > DATIPP01. The sequence goes on along the minus strand of DATIPP010000258.1, from coordinate 4,062 downwards.
GGAACGATCTGATAACCGCTTGATTCAATGCTGTAACTTGTAATGTCAGTTATGCAAGTACCGAAGTTCCATCCGTGTAATCTATCAATGCCTCCGGTATCGTTATGCTGCCGTCTTCGTTCTGACAGTTTTCCATGATCGCAACCAGTGTTCTTCCCACTGCCAGGCCCGAACCATTCAGCGTGTGCAACAGTTCCGGTTTCCCGGTTTCCGGGTTGCGCCAGCGGGCCTTCATGCGGCGCGCCTGGAATGCTTCAAAGTTACTGCAGGACGAGATTTCACGGTACTTATTCTGGCCCGGAAGCCAGATCTCGATATCATAGGTTTTGGCGGCGGAGAAACCCAGGTCACCGCCGCATAAACTGACAATCCGGTACGGAAGATTGAGCCGCTGCAGGATGGCCTCTGCATGTCCGGTTAACTCTTCCAGGACGTCATAAGAATTCTCCGGACGTACCAGTTGCACCAGTTCCACCTTTTCGAACTGGTGCTGGCGGATCATGCCGCGGGTGTCCTTGCCGTAGGAACCGGCCTCGCTGCGAAAACAAGGAGTATGGCAAACATACTTTCGTGGCAACGATTCTGCATCGAGTATCTCGTTCCTGGCAAGGTTGGTTACCGGGACTTCAGCCGTCGGCACGAGGTAAAATGACTGTTCCGGGATGGCAAACAGGTCTTCTTCAAACTTGGGCAGTTGTCCCGTGCCCGTAAGACTGTCGGCATTGACCAGGTACGGTACGTTGACTTCAACATAACCGTTCTCCCGGGTATGGATATCGAACATGAACTGGATCAGGGCGCGATGCAGGCGGGCGATACCGTTTTGCATGACAACAAAACGTGAGCCGGCGATTTTTGCGCCTGCTTCGAAATCGAGCATCCCGAGTGATTCACCGAGATCAACATGATCCTTTGGCTGAAAATCAAAACGGGGTGGTTCACCCCATTTCCGGATTTCCTCGTTGTCCTCTTCACTCTCGCCTTCGGGCACGGACTCATGCGGCAGGTTGGGAATTCCCATCAATAATTCCTGCAGTTCCAGCTGCACCTGTTCCAGCCTGTCCTCGCTTTCCTTCAGTTTATCACCGAGGCTGGAGACTTCATCGAGCAACGGCTGAATGTCTTCGCCCTTCGCCTTTGCCTGGCCGATCTCCTTTGAGCGGGTATTGCGTTCATTTTGCAGGTCCTGGGTTTCCACCTGGAGTTTTTTACGCCGGGATTCCAGGCCCTTTATTTTATCCTCGTCCAGAACGACACCCCTTTTGGCAAGCGCCCTGCTTACTTCCTCAAGATTGTTTCTTAATAATTGCGGATCCAGCATTGTTGTTATTGATTCCTGTTTATAAATTTATCGTTGCATGCCACCAGGCAATATGTCCCGGTTTAATGGTCTTGTGTAAATGTTCGATGATAGGCCGCACCTTTTCAGGCTCATCATAGAATTCAATCACTACCGGCAAATCCAGTGATACATCCATCAGGGTGGATGAATGGAGTTTCCCGGAACTGCCGAAACCGATAATGCCGCGGAAAACTGTTACACCGCGGACCTTGCTTTCATCATGAAGGTATTCCAGCAATTTCTGCATACGGGCAGTGGCTTCATGCAGGTATATTCGCACCATGATAACGTCCGTTTCCGTCATAATTGTCTCCCGAGCAACAATCCCAACCAGCAACCGACCAGGCACAACAAAACGCTAAGCACCACGTTCAAGCCGGCCTTGAGTTGCTCTCCCGCCTCGATAAGGTTCAGGGTCTCAATTGAAAAAGTTGAAAACGTAGTAAATGCGCCCAGCAAACCGATGACCAGTGCCGCGCGCATCTCGCTGCTGACTGCCATCCTTTCGAACAGAAACACATAGACCAGCCCCATAAGCAATGAACCGACGACGTTGACCGACAGTGTTCCGTAGGGAAAATCCTTTCCCAGCAAGGCATAAACTCCACCGGACAACCAGTAACGCAGCAACGCCCCGGCTGCACCACCAGCGGCTATCAGGACGATCCGTATCACAAACGTTGGCCTGTTTTGAATGAAGGCAACATTCTATACGAAGCGGTCAGTCTTTGCCTTTTTCCGCCGCATTGTCCAGTTCGCGCAGGTGCCGGAGTTTTTCACGGATCCTTATTTCCAGGCCGCGGTCAACCGGTTGATAATATTCCCGCTCGCCCAGTTCTTCCGGGAAATATGTCTCGCCGGCCGCGTAGGCTTCCGGTTCGTTGTGGGCGTAACGGTATTCCCTGCCGTAATCCAGTTCTTTCATCAGTTTCGTCGGCGCATTGCGAAGATGCAACGGCACTTCCAGTGATCCCGATTCTTTCGCTTCCTGCATGGCAGTATTGAAAGCCTTGTAAACGGCATTGCTTTTCGCGGCACAGGCCAGGTAAACCAGTGCCTGCGCGATAGCCAGTTCGCCTTCCGGTGACCCGAGCCGTTCCTGTGTTTCCCATGCGTCCAGGGCAAGCCGCAGGCCACGCGGGTCGGCGTTGCCGATGTCCTCGGACGCCATGCGGACAACACGCCGGGCGACGTATAAAGGATCGCACCCGCCATCGAGCATACGGGCAAACCAGTAAAGTGCCGCGTCCGGTGCGGAGCCTCGCACGGACTTGTGCATGGCCGAGATCTGATCGTAAAAAGCCTCACCGCCCTTGTCGAAACGACGGATGCCACCGCCACTCAGAACTTCGTCCAGCAGGACATCGGTGATTTCATTGTCTTCCGCAAGATCAGCGGCAATCTCGAGCAGGTTCAGTGCGCGACGGGCATCACCATCGGCAACAGTCGCCAGTCGTTCCAGTGGTTTGTCTCCGAGTTTCAAATGCCGGTTTGCTATACCACGCTCTTCATCGGCCAGGGCATTCAGGATGATGCGCCTGATATCATCCGCCTGCAGTGCCTTTAACACGTAAACACGCACGCGTGAAAGTAACGCGTTGTTCAGTTCGAACGAGGGATTTTCCGTGGTTGCACCGATGAACGTGATGGTGCCGTCCTCGACATAGGGCAGGAAGGCGTCCTGTTGTGACTTGTTGAACCGGTGGGCTTCGTCAACGAACAGTATGGTGTCCTTGTTGTACAAGTCCCGGTATTGTTGCGCCTTGTCGATGGCGGCCCGGATATCTTTCACACCACTTAGCACGGCGGACACCGGCAGGAACTGGGCATCGCAGGAGCGGGCAATGATCTGTGCCAGCGTGGTCTTTCCCGTACCCGGCGGGCCCCAGAAAACCATGGAATGCAACCGGCCCTGTTCAATTGCCAGTCGCAACGGTTTGTCCTGACCAAGTATATGTTCCTGGCCAATAAAATCATCCAGGCTGCGAGGACGCATTCGATCAGCGAGGGGATGATAATCAGGTATGGCTGTCATGTTCAGTTTGCAGTAATCGTGCTTGTTCCATACAGGCAGACCAGTGATTGATCAAGCAAGCTATAGATACAACCCGGCCGGCGGGTTAGAAACCGGGCACCCTAACCCGGCTTTCGTGAGTCAATGATATCGACGCCTTCAGGCGGTTCGAATGTAAACAGCGATTCATCCAGATTCACGTTTCGCCGAGGATCAACAAAATCAATACGGGTGACCTGGCCCAGGTTATCGTGCAGTATCATCATGCCGATCCGTTCGCCCTCGAAACCGATGCGGATACTGCTGTACTGGTTGTCAATATCACGTGGTGTCAGTTCGATCCACTCATGTCCCTCGATTGTACCCATGTTGATGGCGACGAAATGCTTCTCGATATCCTCCTCCCCGCTGAGGACAGCCGCCGGCGTCTTGTCCATCGATCCAGAAATGTCACGGATGGTTACCTGTTCCAGGTCCTCGTCATAGAGCCACAGGGTATTACCGTCGGTAATGATCTTTTGAGAATATGGTTCTCGGTAGTCCCAGTGAAACTTGCCGGGTCGTTTCAGGTAGACCATGCCGCTTGAAGACTCCAGCTTTTCACCGTTTTCGTTGAGCAGGGTCTGCTCGAACCCGGACTGCAGGCTGTCCAGACCTTCCAGGAACCTGTCCAGCGAGGCAAGGTTATTTTCAGCAATTGCTGAAA
>DATIPP010000257.1:0-19863 GCA_035471825.1 Gammaproteobacteria bacterium | reverse complement strand
CCGTCCCGGACCTTCTTGTCGACCGACATCAGTTCCAGCATGCGCCCGCTCCCGAGTCCTTCCGGCAGGGAAGTCGGGAGCTTTGCCCTTTGCAGCAATTCCCCGATACGTATTACATCGTCATCACTTAACCAGCCCTGGCGGCAGGACAGGTCCGCGGCCATCAGCATGCCGGCGCCGACGGCCTCGCCGTGCAACCAGTCGCGGTATCCCAGGCCGGTCTCGATGGCATGCCCGAACGTGTGACCAAGGTTCAGCAGGGCGCGCATCCCGGATTCCCGTTCATCCTGCGCGACAATATCGGCCTTGGTCTGACAGGATTTTTCAATGGCAATCGTAAGTGCTTCCCGGTCGAGTGCCACCAGTTTCTCCATGTTGTCCTCGAGCCAGGAAAAAAAATCTGCATCCCGGATCAAACCATACTTGATGATCTCGGCAATCCCCGCGCTGAGTTCACGAGCGTCGAGTGTTTTCAATACGCCCACGTCGGCCACCACGGCACGCGGCTGGTAAAATGCACCGATCATGTTTTTCCCGAGTGGATGGTTGACCGCAGTCTTTCCGCCGACGGACGAATCGACCTGCGCCAGGACGGTAGTTGGTACCTGGATATAATCCACACCACGCTGGTAACTGGCCGCGGCAAAACCGGTGATGTCGCCCACCACACCACCGCCGAGGGCAACGAGACAGCAACTGCGGCTGAAATGATTCTCCAACAGTTGCGTGATGATGTCGTTCATGACATCGAGTGTCTTGTAGGCCTCGCCGTCCGGGATGATGCAGGTCTCGACTCTCAGGCCGTCCAGGGTTGCCTTGACCCTTTCCAGGTAAAGTGGCGCGATGGTTTCGTTGGTGACGATCATGACCTCGGACGACCGGATGTACTGTTTCAGCAGACCGGTTTCATCGAGCAACCTCTCGCCGATCAGGATCGGATAGGACCTGTTGCCCAGTTCCACGCGGAGTTGTTTCATTTTTTTATTTCCCGGTTGCATATTTCCTCGACAACGTTTTTGACGGTCCGGTTATCCGTATCGATGATCATGTCCGCCACTTCTTCATAATAGGCTTCGCGTTCGGCGAGAATTTGGCGAAGTTTTTCAGCCGGATTGTCCGTGTTCAACAACGGCCTTTTCGTGTCCTTGCGTGTTCTCTTGAGAATCTGGTCGATGCTCGCCCTGAGATAAATCACGGTCCCCCGGCCGGTTAGGTGATTCCGGTTGTCCGGGTCGAGGACAGCGCCGCCACCCGTCGCCAGTACAATACCGTCTTCCGCGGTGAGTTCATCAATAATGTTCTTTTCGCGTTTCCGGAACCCGTTCTCGCCCTCGATTTCAAAGATCAGGCTGATTTCAACACCCGTGCGGTCGATGATCACCTGGTCGCAGTCGATGAAACGCAGTTTCTTTTTCCTGGCGAGTTGCCTGCCAACCGATGATTTACCGGAACCCATCGGGCCGACAAGAAAGATATTCTGTTTGCTCAATTCAGACAGGATCCGTTTGTTGTAATACGGTGCTCACCGCCGGGCAATATAGCAAGGACGGTGACCGCAAAAAAGAAAAGGCGTGGTCCCGAAAGACCACGCCCTGAATATAAACGTCCGGGGAGGTTGGCAGGTCCGGTAAATACCCCTAGATCTTCAGACTCTCCTTGAGGATCTTGGGTGTGACAAAAATCAGCAATTCAGACTTGGTTTTTTCCTCGCTGGTACGTTTGAAGAGGAAGCCTACATATGGCAAATCACCAAAAAACGGGACACGGTCACTGGTCCTGTTATCGGTCTGGGTATAGACACCGCCGAGCACGACAGTCTCGCCGTTATCCACCAGCACCTGGGTGCTGACAGCATTCGTGTCGATCGGCGGCACGCCGAGGACGTCGGGCGAACCACGGGAATCCTGGTTCACTTCGAGATCCAGCAATACCCGGTCATCCGGCGTAATCTGCGGTGTGACCCGCAGCGCCAGCACGGCCTTCTTGAAGGAGACCGATGTCGCGCCGCTGGATGATGCTTCCTGGAACGGGATCTCGACACCTGACTCGATGACGGCCTCGCTCTTGTCCGCCGTGATCACCTTCGGGCTGGCGATATTCTCGCCCCGGCCTTCCGCCAGCGCGGCATCCAGTTCCAGCTGCAACAGGTAGGAACCGATAATACCGTAGGCAAGCTTCAGTGAGCCGGCCGGTGAAGTCGTCGGCAACGACACGATAAAGTTTTCATTACCGCCGGTGTTGAAAGCGGTTGATGTGCCCGCCGTATCACCTGGCAGGCCGCCGCCCAGGAACAGGCCGGCATCGCCTTCACCGCCGCCGGACTTGATGCTCGGGTCCTCGCGGGTCGCCTTGCTGGCGCCGAACTGCACGCCGAGGTCCTTGGAAAAACTCTCGTCGGCATTGACGATACGCGATTCGATCAGCACCTGGCGCACCGGTACATCCAGACGGTTAATCATCTGGCGGATGCTTTCCAGGCTGGTGGCAACGTCCTGGATAATGAGCGTATTGGTACGAGCATCCAGTGTGACACTGCCGCGATCAGACAGCAGGTTGTTCTCTTCCGCCTTGATGAGCGTGGCGAGATCTTCGGCTTTGGCATAATCTACCTGGACAAACTCGGTCAACAACGGCGCCAGTTCCTCGATCTGCTTGCTGGCCTCGAGTTCCAGTTTCTCGCGCGCAGCGATCTCTTCCTGGGGGGCGACCATGATCACGTTGCCTTCCTTGCGCATGCCCAGTCCCTTCGACTTCAGGATGATATCCAGCGCCTGGTCCCAGGGAACGTTTTTAAGACGCAGCGTCAGGTTGCCGGTGACGGTATCACTTGCCACCATGTTCAGGCCGGTGAAGTCGGCGATCAATTGCAGCACCGCGCGGACCTCGATGTCCTGGAAGTTCAGTGACAGCCGTTCACCGGTATAACCGAATTTCTCTTTCTCGATGGCCTCTTTCTCTGCCTTGGTTAACGGCTTGACCTCGATGGTCAACAACTCGTCTGATTGATAGGCGAGGTAGTCATATTCCTGCGTCGTGGTCGATACTACCATGCGTGCACCGTTGCCATACGGAGAAGTATCAATCTCCTTGACGGGTGTCGCGAAATCGATAACGTCCAGGCGTCGGTTCAGGCTCTCCGGCAGATTGGTATCGATAAAATCAACGATCACCTGCCCGGCTTCCTGTCCCATGTTCACGGCAACGGATGGATCCGAAAGTTCAATCAGGATACGACCTTCGCCGTTCGGACCGCGCCGGAAATCGATATTCTCGAGACTGCCTGCCGAGGCGGACGTCGTCCCCGTGCTCCGGGCGGCAGTACCAGCGCGCGCCGGTGCAGCCTCGGAAGCACCGAGTGTCAACTGCACGGTATTTCCGGACACTTCCATGTCATAGGGCACGGAAGACACAAGGTTCAGCACGACACGGGTACGTCCGGCCGCTTCCACGGCGGACACGCTGTGAGCGACACCGATGCCGATTGACTGGTTCTTGTTGGCGATATTCAGACTGGTGCCCGGAAAATCAAGCACGATACGCGCCGGGTTATCAATGGTGAAACTGAGTGGTTCTTCACGAACAGGCTCTGACAGTTCCAGTGACAACTGCACCCGGTCACCGGGAAGGGATGAATAACTGATGTCATCCAGTGTGGCGGCCCTGAGCTGTACGCTCATCAGCATTCCGCTGATCAACATGATGACTGTAACTGCACGACCTGCCCAGCCGGTCATAGCCAGTCCCCGTTTAATGATTTCTCTTGGCCTGTATGCACTCATGAGTATTTACCCCTAATCAGATTATTCTTCAGCCAGGGCTATGGCTGCCTGACGTTCTTCCCAGCGCCCCTGGGAATTGCGAATGATTTCCCGGAGCTCGATTCTGTCTTCGTATATATTGAGTATCTTGCCGACATTGCGGCCCAGGTAATTGCCAACCTTGACACGATGCACTACGCCGTCCGGATCCAGCACGATTCCCCATTGCGTGCTGTCGTCCTCGAGTGTTCCCACCATCCGCAGGCTGTCCAGTTCATACTGTTCCAGTTCTTCACGGTTACGTTCACGCAACTCATGTTCCATTTCAGCAGTCAGGCCGGCATCCTCGTCCTGCATGACTTCCTCCCTGGTGCCGTAGAAAAGTTCAAACGGGTTACGCATGCCCTGTTCTGCCGCCTTGTAGGCATACGCCTCATACGGCTTGATCTCGGGAATCGGTTCAATGCGGCCGCCCTTCCTGGCGAGCACTTCATCGACATACTGCCTCAGATCACTCATGTCATTGGAAACACAGCCACCGAGCAGTAACAGCGGCAACAGCAACAGGACTCGGGCGATCGTCGATATCTGCATGACTATAACTCCTCCTCTTCAAGCGCCCGGTAGGTCTTGGCGGTCGCCGTCATCTTCAGTTCTCCCTCGGCGGCGCCCTTCTTGCTGATATTGATATTATGTGTCGTGACGATACGCGGTAACTCCGCCACGCCACTGACGAACTCCCCGAACTGGTGATAGTCGCCCAGCACACTGATCTCGATGGGCAGCTCGGCGTAGAACTCGGCTGGTTGTTCCTTGCCCGGCTTGAACAGTTCAAACTCGAGTCCCGCGGCGAGACCGGTCTGCGAAATATCAACCAGCAGGCCGGCGACCTCGGTCTGGTTGGGCAGTTGCCGCAACATGTCACCGAATGACTGTTCCATCTCCTGCATCTGCTGTTTCAGGGCATCGAGATTGGCGGCCTTCTTTTGCTTGATTTCGAAAGAGCTCTTGAGCTCCTGTTCCTTCTGTTCAGCCTTCGCAAGTTTTTCCCGTTGCGGCATGGTGTCGTAATAGTAAGCCACGCCCAGGATGGCGATAAACACCAGCAACATCGCCACCAGCTTGACCGGCAACGGCCAGCCGCCGGGATTCTGAAAATCAAGATTATTAAGATCGTCGAGTGTCATACGTCTTCTTCCTCTTCTTCCGAGGTCGGGATCACCTGACTGAACTGCAGTTTGAAATTACTGATACGCTGGCCCTGTTCATCCTTCGCCTGGATGATTTCCAGCTCCGGATCCTTGAGCCAGTCCGAGCTTTCCAGGTTACGCATGAATGAAGATACGCGGGCGTTTGATTCCGCAACGCCGTCGATGGTTATCTTGTTGTCCTTTTGCGATACCTGGGTCAGGCTGACTCCGTCAGGCAGGCTGGTAACAAGTTCGTCAAACAGGCGAACGATCAGCGGGCGGTTGCCCTGCAGTTGTTCGATGGCCCGCATGCGTGCGAGCAGTCGTTCCTTTTCCTTTTCGAGTTCCTGTATTTCCTCGATCTTCTTGTCCAGTTTTGTGATTTCTTCTTCGAGAAAAGCGTTGCGTGCGTTCTGCTGGTCGATAAGCAACGTGTGGTAATAATGAACACCGCCCCACAATGCCAGGGCCAGAACCGCCGCGCTGGCAAGCATGGTATAAAATTCTTTCTCGCGTTCTTTGCGAAGTTCTTCGCGCCAGGGAAGTAGATTGATTCTTGCCATTGCCTAGAAGCTCCTTAACGCCAGTCCGCATGCAACCATCAGTGCGGGTGCATCGTTACTTAATGACTGGGCAGGTACGCGTGATGCGACCGCCATATTCGCAAACGGATTGGCGACAATCGTCGGTACGCCAACCATGTTTTCAACCTCCTCGGAAATTCCCGGGATGGAGGCACAGCCTCCTGCCAATACAAGGTGATCAAGGCTTGAGATCTGGCTCGATGAAAAGAAGAACTGTTGCGCGCGGTTGATCTGCTGACCCATGGATTGCTTGAACGGATTCAATACTTCGGGTTCATAGTTGTCAGGCAAACCGCCCTGGCGTTTGGCCAGGCCGGCTTCTTCATAGGACAAGCCGTAACGCCGCTGGATCTCCTCGGTCAATTGCGCCCCGCCAAAACCCTGTTCACGAGAATAGATGATCCTGCCGTTTTCAAGCACGCTGAATGTCGTTACCGCCGAACCGACATCGGCTATCGCGATCGTTTGCCCGTCGGCGCCGCCGAATAAATCATCGGCCATCATGCCAATGGTGTTTTCCAGGGCGAACGCCTCGACATCAACAATTTTTGCATTCAGTCCGCCAAGCTGGATGGCGGCCACGCGCATATCGATGTTGTCGCTTCTCGATGCAGCCAGCAGTACGTCTACCTGATCCGGGTTGCCTTCGGTGTGACCCATGACTTCAAAATCGAGGCTGACTTCATCCAGCGAGAATGGAATATACTGATCGGCTTCCAGTTGAATCTGGCTTTCCATGTCATCATCGGAAAGATTGGCCGGCATGGTAATGATCTTGGTAATAACAGAGGAACCGGCGACGGCGACAGCGACGTCTTTAATTTTGGAACCGGACTTCTTGTAAGCGCGTCCAATAGCTTCACCAACGGCCTGTTCGTCGGCTATATTTTTATCAACGACGGAATTTGCAGGAAGAGGCTCGACGGAGTAACTTTCTACACGATATTTACTCCCGCTGCGGCTTAATTCAAGCAACTTGATTGCAGTTGCACTGATATCAATCCCCAGTACTGGTGTAGTCTTTTTTCTGAATGGAAACACTATTTTTTCCTTTTATCGTCGTGGCTTATATGCCATTCATATACTACAACATTAACTCTTAATGCCAACTATAGCCAAGAGAAATTTAAAAAACAAATAGTTTTTTCAATAACTTCACGTAATGAACGAAAAAATACATTTTTTACTCAAAAACAATATATATGGCATAATTTTCAGATACACTACACAACATGTTGCGATTTACCTTTAATTTACTGCTGATAGTTTTCTTTCTCTGCACCATCACTGCCGCCGGACTTGCCTGGTATATCCTGCCGCAACTGCCCAGTATCGAGACCTTGCGTGACACGCGCATGCAGGTACCACTGCGGGTATACAGTGCCGATTACTCGCTCATTTCCGAATTCGGGGAAAAGCGGCGTATCCCGGTGACCTTCGCCGAGGTGCCGGACACCCTGATCAAGGCGATCCTGGCCGCGGAAGATGACCGGTTTTTCCAGCATCCGGGCGTTGACTGGCAGGGCCTGTTGCGCGCGGCAATCCAGCTTGCCAAGACGGGCGAGAAAACGCAGGGTGGCAGCACCATCACGATGCAGGTCGCACGCAATTTTTTCCTCACCCGCGAGAAAACCTATCTCAGGAAACTGAATGAAATTTTCCTGGCATTGAAAATCGAAAAGGAGCTTCCGAAAGACGAGATCCTCGCGTTGTACCTGAACAAGATTTATCTCGGCCAGCGCGCCTACGGTGTCGGTGCCGCGGCACAGGTTTATTACGGCAAAGACATCAAGTTGCTGACATTACCGCAGTACGCCATGCTCGCCGGCCTGCCCAAGGCGCCGTCAACGACAAACCCCGTTTCCAACCCGGAACGGGCCTTGAAGCGGCGTAACTATGTGCTCAAGCGCATGTTTGAAGAATACTTTATTAACAAGAACGAATACCGCACCGCGCTCGATACGCCGTTGACAGCCAGCCTGCACAGCCCGGACATCGAAGTTGAAGCACCGTACGTAGCCGAAATGGTACGCCAGGATTTACTGGAAAGTTACGGCGACGGTACCTACACGGACGGACTCGATGTCATTACCACGATCCGTGATCGCAACCAGATCGCAGCCAACCATGCTTTGCGCAAGGGACTGCTGGAATACGACGAGCGACATGGTTACCGAGGGCCGGAACACCACCACGCGCTGACCAACGACATGGGTGAAAAAGAGTGGAGCGACATGCTGGAAAGTTTCCCGGTTATCGCGAACCTCTACCCGGCCCTGGTCGTCAGCGTCGGGGAAAAATCGGCAAATGTTTACATGAACGGCATCGGACTGGTCGAACTGGGCTGGTCGGGTATTTCCTGGGCGCGTCCGTATATCACGGAAAACCGCCGTGGCGCGGCACCGAAAGAAGCCGGTGATGTGCTGGACGCCGGAGACGTGATCCGCCTCATGGAAGACGAGGAAGGCGAATGGAAACTTGCACAAATACCGGACGTGGAGGGTGCGCTGGTTTCATTGCGCCCCCGTGACGGCGCGGTACTGGCCCTGGTCGGCGGTTTCGATTTCCTGCGCAGTAAATTCAATCGCGTCACCCAGGCTTATCGGCAACCAGGTTCCGGCTTCAAACCGTTTATCTATTCCGCCGCACTGGAAGGCGGCTACACAGCGGCCTCCCTGATCAACGACGCGCCGGTGGTGTTCGATGATCCGGGCATCGAGGATACCTGGCGGCCGGAGAACTACAGTCACAAAACCTACGGTCCGACCCGGCTGCGCGAGGCATTGACGCATTCACGCAACCTCGTCTCGATTCGGTTATTGCATTCGATCGGCGTGCCGTTTGCCCTCGATCACATTTCGAAATTCGGGTTTGATATCGAACGCCTGCCGAAAAACCTGTCACTCGCGCTCGGCAGCGGCGCCATCACACCGTGGCAACAGGCACGTGCCTACAGTGTGTTCGCCAACGGCGGCAAGCTGATCAATCCCTATTTTATTAAAACAGTCATAAACAGAGACGGTATCGTGATCCGCGAAGCCGAACCGGTGATTGCCTGTGACGATTGCGAACCGACGCCATTGCGACCAGCCGCGAATACACCGTACGACGATCAGAACAGCTCTGCTACGACAACCGGTACTAGCGGGCGGTCGAGGATTGCGCCCCAGGTCGTGGACCGGGAAAACATCTGGATCATGAATTCCATTACGCGGGACGTGGTTCAACATGGTACCGGCCGGAAAGCATTAACGCTGAACCGCAAGGATCTTTCCGGTAAGACCGGCACGACCAACGACCAACGCGACGCCTGGTTTTCCGGGTTCAATTCCAAGATCGTTGCCGTCGCCTGGGTCGGTTTCGACAAGTTTCATCCACTGGGCAGCCGGGAAACGGGCGCCCGTGCCGCGTTACCGATCTGGATCGATTACATGCGGACGGCGCTGGAAGGCGTTCCGGAAAGTATTATGCAACGCCCCCCCGGCCTGGTCTTCGCCCGCATCGATCCGGTGACAGGCAAACAAGCCGCACCGAGTGATCCGGATGCCGTCTTTGAAGTTTTCCGTTCCAGCACTACGCCGGATGATATCATTCAATCCAAGCCAGGCAGTACTGCACAGGATGGCGGACCTACCGGTATCCAGGACATATTCTGACCTTGTCCGGGGCCTGTGATCTTGCACGGATTGTTTGTCCCCCGGCGCGCTTTCATGTTTACCTTCTTGTAACAACAAGGCTCCGATCAATACTTCAATAATAATGCCATGACGGCAAATTCCTGCATCCTGCGTGTTGCGATCAATACACCGTTACGAAGACTGTTCGATTACCTGCCGGGCAGGGAACATACCCGGTCAAATTTCAGGATCGGACAACGCCTGCGCGTGCCGTTCGGCAGACAAGGTAACCGTGTCGGCCTGCTCGTGTCCCTCGTTAATCAAAGCCCGGTGGCGAAGGAGAAACTGAAACGCATACACGACATTATCGATCCGGAGCCGATCATTAGTCCCGAACACCTGGAACTGCTCGACTGGGCGAGCCGGTATTATCATCACCCGGCCGGAGAAGTCATGCTGGGCACGCTGCCAACCCTGCTTGCCAACGGCAAACCGGCCTCGACCAACCCGGAACCACACTGGCGTATCACGACAAGCGGCAGGAGATTCCCGCCGGATGAATTCGGCCGGGCGAAAAAGCAACGCGCACTCCTCGACTTTCTCAATAACCGTCCCGAAGGCGTCACCCGGGCACAATTATCGGATCAATTCACGCACTGGAATGGCCCGCTGAATGCGCTGATCGAAAAGGGACTGGTAGAGAAATTCTTCCTGACGGGAGAAATCCGGACAGTCAATCAACTGCCACAGGGAAATGTTCCACTGAACGGAGAACAGCAGCAGGCGGTTGCCGCAATCACATCGGCTGTGGATAGCTACCAATGTTTTTTGCTGAACGGTGTCACCGGCAGCGGCAAGACCGAGGTATATATAGAATGTATCCGCGAGATACTCAAACAGGGAAAACAGGCACTGGTACTCTTGCCGGAAATCGGGTTGACACCACAATTCATCAAACGTTACCAGGAAAGCCTCGGCGTCAAGGCCGATGTCATGCATTCCGGCCTGACCGACAGGGAGCGGTTGAACGCCTGGCTTGCCGCCCGGGATAACAACGCCACCGTCCTGCTGGGCACCCGGTCCGCCGTCTGGACGCCGTTTTATAACCTCGGGATCATCATCGTTGACGAAGAACATGATTTATCCTTCAAGCAACAGGAAGGATTCCGTTACTCTGCCCGGGACATGGCATGTATACGGGCGCAAAGGGAAAACATACCGGTTATCCTGGGTTCGGCGACACCCTCAATGGAATCACTGGAGAATGCCAGGACCGATCGTTACCGGGAACTCACACTGCACGAACGTGCCGGTAATGCCAGACTGCCGCACATCGATATTATCGATATGCGTGGTTGCAGGATGCAGGGTGCACTTTCATCAGGACTGGTTGATGTCATCCGCGAGGTTATAGACCGTGGGGAGCAGGTCCTGTTGTTCCTCAATCGTCGCGGTTACGCGCCGGTGATGATGTGTCACGACTGCGGCTGGATTTTTCACTGTCACCGTTGTGACAGGTACCTTACCTGGCACAAACAGGACAATCGTCTCAGTTGCCATCATTGTGGTCACGAGGAAAAACCGGTGACGTCCTGTCCCGAATGCGATGGCGTCAATATTGTCGAGATCGGTCATGGCACGCAAAGACTGACGGAAACACTGGAACAGTGTTTTCCGGAGGCAAGGATTCTGCGCATCGACCGGGATTCGACTCGCCGGAAAGGATCACTGGAAAACATGTTCGATGATATCCGGGAAGGAAAAGTGGATATATTGATCGGCACGCAAATGCTCGCCAAGGGTCATCATTTTCCCCGCGTCACGCTGGTCGGGATAATCGATGCCGACCGGGGCCTTTACAGCACGGATTTCCGGGCCAGTGAAAGACTCGCCCAGATCATCATGCAGGTAAGCGGCCGGGCCGGGAGAGCCGCGCAACCGGGAACAGTATTGATCCAGACGCATTATCCCCGCCACCCGCTGTTAACGACCTTGATCAGCCAGGATTACGCGGCATTTTCCCGGCTGGTTCTGGAAGAACGTAAACAGACGTCATTGCCGCCGTTCAGTTATCATGCGCTTGTACGTGCCGAGGCGCACGATCAGGCGCTGGCGGAACGATTTCTCAATAACGCCAGAGAGCGGCTGGACAACAACAAGAAACAACAGGTTACTGCCTACGGGCCGATGCCGGCACCAATTCCCAAAAAGGCCGGCAAGTACCGCATGCAATTGTTGTTACAGGCCGGCGACAGGAACAGGCTCAGGCGAACGTTGGATCCCTGGATCAGTCAACTGGAAGAGATGCAGGACCACCGTAAGGTCCGTTGGTCCATTGACGTTGATCCGCTCGACATGCTCTAGAATGAAAGAAAAAGAACAAAAACTGAATAACCAGAAAACGAGGTCAGTGACATGAAGCGATGCCCAATCCTCATTGCCCGGATTCTCCTGTTCCTGCTACCCGCCGCTCCCCTGCAGGCACTGGATGTCAACATTACCGAAGATATTGAGTCCATCGAGGTCATGCATGATGGCAGGCCGGTAACTATCCGGCGCAACCAGGATCCGGACAATACGGTCAATCCCGATTACGCCAGGACATCCCGCAAGTGTCCGCCGTTTTGTATCCAGCCCATCAATATTGCAGAAGGAGTTGAGACCATTGGTGAACTGGAACTGCTGGATTATTTGCAACGCATGCACGCGGGCGACGATTCCATCCTGGTCATCGATTCACGTACCCCCGACTGGGTCAGAAAAGGCACTATTCCCGGTTCGATCAATATTTCCTGGAAAACGCTCGACCCCGCCGCAGGCGCTGACCCGTTTGAGGTTGCCGATATCCTGGAAGAACAATTCAATGTCGACACTCGTGAAGGCTTGTGGGACTTTTCGGCAGCAAAAACCCTCGTGCTCTTTTGCAACGGCTTGTGGTGCGGCCAGTCACCTTCCAACATCAAAAGTCTGCTGACCTTCGGATATCCCGCCAGCAAGATCAAATGGTATCGCGGCGGGATGCAAAGCTGGGAGCTTCTCGGATTCACCGTCGTGAAGTGAAAGTGTCCGATACGACTTCTCACCTGCAAGCCCGGCAGGCTACAATGCGCACTTTTTTGCGAGACAAGCATTGAAAACCGTCCTGCAACAACTCCTGCATGCCGCACTCGGCCAGCTACAGAAAGAAGAAGACATTACTTTTTCCGGTGTGCCCGCAATCCAGGTTGAAACCACGCGGGAAAAACAGCACGGCGACTTCGCCAGCAATCTCGCCCTGTTACTGGCAAAGGAGGCCCGCTGCAATCCTCGCGAACTCGCCGGCAAAATCGTCACGCACCTGCCGGAATCGGAATATATCGAACGCGTGGAGATTGCCGGTCCCGGTTTTATTAATTTCTTCCTGACGCAACAGGCAAACCTGCAGATCATCCGGACCATCCATACCGAGGGTGATGCATTCGGCCGTTCCGAGCATGGCATGGAAGAGAAAATAACTGTGGAGTTTGTTTCCGCCAACCCGACCGGTCCGTTACACATCGGGCACGGCAGGGGCGCTGCTTACGGTGCCGCGGTATCAAACCTGCTCGAAGCCGTGGGTTACGATGTTGACCGCGAATATTACATTAATGACGCCGGTCGGCAGATGGATATTCTCGCGGTCAGCGTCTGGGTCCGCTACCTGAATGCCTGTGGACTGGAGTCGCCGTTCCCGAAGAAAGCCTACCAGGGTTCCTACATTATCGATATCGCCGATAACATCCGTACCAGTCACGGCATGACTTTTTATTCCGAATCGCAGGAACGACTGTTGGAGATCCTCGAGGAACCCGACGAGGAAAAGCAACTGGACCGATTGATCGACGGAACGAAAAAAATCCTGGGGCTGGATGATTACCTGCAGATACTGGACATTGCGCTGGATGAAATACTGATGGACATTCGCACAGACCTGGAGGAATTCGGCGTTGTATTCAATCACTGGTTTTCGGAACGCAGCCTCACGGAGGAAGGTAAAGTCGAGGAATGTATTCGCAAGCTGGAGGAGAGAGATCAACTCTATAAAAAGGAAGGGGCGACATGGTTTAAATCCAGTCGGTACGGTGACGAAAAAGACCGCGTGGTCGTTCGCGACAATGGCCAGGCCACTTATTTTGCCTCCGACATCGCCTATCACCAGTCAAAGTTTGAACGGGGTTATAACAGGGCCATCAATATCTGGGGCGCGGACCATCACGGTTACATCGCCCGTATTCGTGCTTCGCTCATTGCACTGGGCGAAGACGCTGACAGGCTGGATATCCGGCTGGTCCAGTTTGCCTCTCTTTACCGCGGCAAGGAAAAACTGCCGATGTCCACGCGGTCCGGCCAGTACGTAACACTGCGTGAACTGCGCGACGAGGTCGGCAGGGACGCCGCCCGGTTTTTCTATGTCATGCGTAAAAGTGAACAGCACCTGGACTTCGACCTGGAGCTTGCCAAATCGGAATCCAGCGATAATCCCGTTTATTACATACAATACGCTCATGCCAGGATCTGCAGCGTCATGGAACAAATGAAGCAGAAAGGATTCAGCTTTGACCCGCAGGACCTCGATACCGGTCTTGATCGGTTGACCGAACCACACGAAACATCATTACTCACCCGGCTGGCAGAGTATCCCGACGTCTTGCACAGCGCGGCGTTGACCTGCGAACCCCATCAGATCGGATACTATCTGCGCGATCTCGCCAATGAATTTCACACTTATTACAATGCCTGCCAGTTTCTTGTTGAGTCCGATGAATTGCGACACGCACGCCTGTTATTGATCACTGCTGTCCGCCAGGTAATCCGTAACGGCCTGGCCTTACTCGGCGTTTCAGCGCCGGCAACAATGTAATGCCGAAAGACTACAAACACATCAATCAAAAGAAAAAACAACCCACAACTTCCGGTGCACAGGGCATATTGCCGTTTACAACCGGTCTGGTTATCGGTTTGTTTGTTGCCTTCATAGTTTACCTGAACGAACACCAGGCCGATCTTGATATCGCCGAGTTTCCGGAACTCATCATCGAGGACAGGGAAAAGGAGCCGAAGGAGCCCGTTGCAACAGCATCGGAGGAAAAAGTGCCGGAACCGCAATTTGATTTTTACCAGATATTGCCGAATATGGAGGTTAACGTCTCCGAATGGGAGGCCGAAGAAGAGGACAAACCGGAAAAACTGACCAACGGGTCGAACGTTTACGTTTTGCAGGTCGGTTCATTCCGGGAATACGAGGCAGCCGACGAGGTCAAGGCGCAACTGGCATTGCTGGGCGTAAACGCCGATATTCAAAGGGTCGTGATCAACGGGCGCGATATTCGCTACAGGGTCAGGGTGGGCCCCTACGAAGAACCGGAAAAACTGAATGCCGCCCGCGATCGGCTGGTGGATAACAACCTCGAGTTCATGGTGCTCAAGCTCAAGGTAGACGATATCTAGGGCAGTTTTTATTCACCTGCTGCAAATTGAGCCAGGACAACATTCTAAAAATGGAGCGGGTGATGGAGTGAGATTAAACCGTTTGTCCAGTGGACAAACGCAGTTCATCGAACGCGAGTCAGGGATGACGAGCCGGTTGCTACCACCAGGGATGGGTGCATACTCGTGACCTGATAAGAACGTTAACTGCGGGTGTAGTTCAATGGCAGAACATCAGCTTCCCAAGCTGAGAACGTGGGTTCGATTCCCATCACCCGCTCCAATTTCCACCGGCTAGCCGGTTGCCGGTTCGTCAACACTTCACTGTAAAGCTCGAACCGGTATAGTTAATGAACGTGGGCTGACTGCGTCCCTCCCTGGTCGCAGCCCTCCTTGAAACCTGGCGGTTTTCCCAAATTTGTTCCTGACAAATTTGTCGATTCTTATCACCCTCTCCATACCTTCCATTACATTTCCGGAACATGTCTGTACCGTATACATTCCGTTTCGGGTATATATCGAATTCCCTCCATTTTTTCATAAAGAACGTGACGGGCATATGGATCTGTTCCCGCCGGAAATCTTCATGACTCATCGCACATGGATTTAACCCACTATCCAAATCCGCGATGTTGCAGTGCCCCGGCTCCGGCGAGGACAGGCATTCCGGGGTTGGAGAATAGACAAAAGCAGGCATTTACGTCACTATATCAGCCGATATCAACAATAAAATAGCCATTCAATTCAATGGATTATATTTGGCTGCCAAGGCAGACAGGGAATTCGGCTTCTTCTGCGATGATGATAGGCGGGGTGTCATGGCTAAACAATTACCTGTTGTTGTGTTGATCGACAACAGTCCCACAATCAAGAAACTTTTCGAGCGCAGCACGGAGAAACTGGGCGTGGAGTTGCTGGTCTTTGACTCCGCCGAGTCATCCTGGGATTACCTCGGAGATTCCAAACCGGATTTGTTGATTCTCAGTATTATTCTTCCTGATCAGGACGGGCTCACTCACCTCAAGGAATTGAGAAAACAGCCTTTACATGAGGATACATCTGTTATTATGGTAAGCTCAAAGGATTATATGCAGGACCGGCTGGTTGCGGAGGAACTGGGGGCACTGGAGTTCATTCCCAAGCCAATGCCGATACAGACGATTACGGATGTCATTGTAAAATACACGAAAGCTGAACCAAGAGCCCAATAATCAATAACAAGATGAGTGACGCCTATCTCCGTTTCTGGGGTGTGCGTGGTTCCTATGCCGCTCCGTTCGCATCGCACCTTGGCGTTGGTGGGAACACCTCCTGTGTCGAAATCAGGGTCAATGACCACATCCTTGTTTGCGATGCCGGCACGGGCATTATCTCTTTCGGAAACGAGATGATGAAGCAGGATAAAATCCGCGAACTGATGATTGTGCTCACTCATTATCACTGGGACCATGTTTGCGGGTTACCTTTTTTTGTGCCCGCTTTCATGCCTGACTGGAAGATCCGGTTCTTCGGCCCGGGCCAGGACGAAGACGAGATCAGGAAACATGTCTCGGCACAAATGCGCGCACCCTATTTTCCGGTCGGCACCGAATCGTGGCTATCGGATACCACTTACCTGAACCCGAAAAAGGACAGGACCCTTCATTATGGTCCTATCGAAATACGTTACGACAGTGTCCATCATCCCGGCGTGACCTACGGATACCGGATAAAGGTCAATGGCAAGGTGGTTATCTACATATCGGACAATGAATGCAAGTTCATCGAAAAATCGGTTACCAAGCGCCAGGGTGAGTTCAACGAGGAGGAAACTACCCTCTACAATGAAATGGTCCAGGAGGAACACCAGTCCGAACTGGACCTGATCAAGAACGCAGATATCCTGATACATGACGCCCAGTACACCCCGGAAGACTACGAAAAAAAACGTGGCTGGGGTCATTCCTGCTACATCGACACCATCAACATGGCGATCGATGCCGGGGTGAAAGAACTGTATTTATACCATCACGACCCCTATTATAATGACGACGCCATCGAGGTCATATATACCCACTCGAACCAGATTATCAGTGAACGCGACACCGATATGATCTGTCATATTGCCAGGGAAGGAATGAAGATTGATCTCTAGGATCCATGCAGATTGTCCTTAACGGCAAACCCTTTGAAATCAAGGAAAATGCGACAGTAGGCGACCTCTTGCAGGAACTGGACCTGCAAGGCAAACTCGCGGTAGAGATCAACCGGGAAATCATCCCCCGCAGTACTTTCCGGTCGCGACCGATCCGGGCCGGCGATGAAATCGAGATAGTCCATGCCATCGGCGGCGGCTGATCCTGCAGTCTCCCTGAACTCCGCTATGAACACTGAAGTAATAAAAGAAGACAACCCCCTGTCATTTGCCGGGGGAACCTTCCATTCGCGTTTACTGGTCGGTACCGGAAAATACCGCGACCTGGAAGAGACCCGCCGGGCAATCGAGGCAAGTGGTGCAGAGATTGTGACGGTGGCTATCCGCCGCACGAATATCGGCCAGGACAAGAACGAACCCAGCCTGCTCGAGGTCATTTCACCGGATAACTACACCATCCTTCCCAACACGGCGGGTTGCTATGATGCTGAATCGGCTATCCGTACCTGCCAGATGGCGCGGGAACTCCTGGACGGACACACACTGGTCAAGCTCGAGGTACTGGGTGATGAGAAAACCCTCTTCCCGGACATCCCCGAAACACTGGTCGCCGCTGAAAAACTGATCGCAGATGACTTCCAGGTCATGGTGTATACCAACGATGACCCTGTAATGGCAAAACGGTTCGAGGAACTGGGCTGTATCGCTGTCATGCCGCTGGCCGCACCTATCGGTTCGGGGCTTGGTATCCGCAATCCCTATAACATTCGAACCATCGTCGAGAACGCCGGTGTCCCGATCCTGGTCGATGCCGGTGTCGGCACGGCCTCCGATGCCGCCATTGCCATGGAACTCGGCTGCGACGGGGTACTGATGAATACGGCGATCGCCGGTGCCGACGACCCGGTATTAATGGCGTCCGCCATGAAAAAGGCCGTCGAGGCAGGCCGCGAGGCATGGCTTGCCGGTCGCATACCGAGGCGCGCCTACGCCACCGCCTCCTCTCCTATAGACGGCACTTTTTTCTGACAGGTGCATTAACGGAAAGACAGCCAGTCCAGGTATGACCGCCGGGATGGAAAGACACCGCCAAATACGCAGTTTTGTCCGGCGTGAAGGCCGGATGACGACAGGCCAGCAAAAGGCGCTGGACCGGCACTGGGATCAATACGGCATCGATTTCTCGCCCGAACCGCTCGATATCGCCGGCATTTTTGGGCGGATTGCCCCCCTGGTCCTGGATATCGGTTCCGGCATGGGCGAGACCACCATCGCCATGGCCGGTGCCAACCCGGACAACAACTACCTGTCAGTGGAGGTCCACCGGCCCGGCGTCGGCAGCCTCTTGCGCCGGGTCCACCAGCAGCAGTTGAAAAACGTTCGGGTCATTAACCACGACGTCATGGAAGTCCTGCGTTACCAGGTTCCCGCCAACTCGGTCGATAGCGTGTGCCTGTTTTTTCCCGACCCCTGGCCCAAAAAGCGCCATCATAAAAGACGTCTCGTGAACAGGGCGTTCCTGGATTTATTGCTGCCGTGCCTGAAAGACAACGGCCGCCTTTTCATCACGACAGACTGGGACGATTATGCCGAACAGATACTCGAGGTATTTTCCGGGCATGGCGGGTACATCAACCTGGCCGGTGAAACGAATCCTGCGCCACGTCCCCGCTGGCGTCCCCGGACAAAGTTTGAAACGCGGGGCAGCAAACTATCGCACACGGTACATGATTTCGCCTTCGCGAAACGTTGATCAGGATATCGTTTCCGGCAGTAATTCGGAAAAATCCGTGATGGGGACAAATTCCTGCGTATCCCGCTCCGGCGCGCGGCTGTCCGGCCTGGCAATACTGTAGAGATGACCGATACCGTATTCCCGGGCAGTTCGTAGTACATGCAGGTTGTCATCGATAAGAAGCGTGGACTCGCCGGAATACGGTGATTTCTGATCGAGCAGGGACCAGAATTCCAGTTCTTCCTTGGCTACGCCCAGGTCGTGTGAACACACGATGTCATCGAAATAACGTCCGATACCGGTACGTTGTAATTTTAATTCGATCAGGTCCTGGTGGGCATTTGTCACCATGACCGGCCGCTTGCCGATTGCATCAAGAGATTGCAGGAACTCCAGTGCCGTCGGACGAACAGTAATCAGGTCAATGATCCCGTTCTTGATTTCGAGGATATTGATATCCAGTTCCCGGGACCAGTAATCCAGGCAATACCATGACAATTGTCCTTCCATGGCCTTGAGCCTGGGCATGATGGTATTTTTGGCAGTTTCTATGTCCTGCGAATGTACTTCGCCCCAGTAACGGGGCAGGTACTCCTGCCAGAAATAATTATCAAAATGCAGATCCAGCAACGTGCCGTCCATGTCCAGCAGGACCGTATCGATTTGTTCCCAGTCAATCATGCTGTCGCCCAGGAGAAAGATTCCATAACTTTTAATTCGTCACGTAGAATACCTCGCATGACCAGTAATTCCAAAACCCGGCTGGACCTGCCGGAACTCACCCGCTCGGCCTGTGATATCGCTGCAAACGCCGCCGAAAAAATACTGTTGATCTACAACACCGATTTCTCCATCGATCGAAAGGATGACCGGTCACCACTGACCAATGCCGATATGGCCTCGCATGATGCCATTTGCTCGCAACTGGCCGAACTCACGCCAGAGTACCCGGTACTTTCGGAGGAATCCGCCCATGTACCGTATTCGGAAAGGAAGACATGGGAAACTTACTGGCTGGTCGACCCGCTCGACGGGACGCGCGAATTCATCAAGCAAAACGGGGAGTTCACCGTCAACATCGCCCTGATCCACCGGCAAAAACCCGTGCTCGGCGTGGTCAACGTGCCGGTGGCCGATACAACGTATTACGCCTTCGCCGGGCACGGCACGATAAAGAAAGTCGACGGCAGGGAAGAGGAATTAATCCATGTGCGCCGAACAGACCCGGCCCATATCTGCATCGCGGGAAGCCGTTCGCATGGTAACGAAATATTGCGTGCATTCGTTAACAGTATTGAAAACTGCGATCTGCTTTCCGTCGGTAGTTCGCTCAAGTTCTGCCTGATTGCCGAGGGCAGGGCGGACATCTATCCCCGCTTCGGACCAACATCGGAATGGGA
>DATIPP010000256.1:0-13745 GCA_035471825.1 Gammaproteobacteria bacterium | reverse complement strand
GTTCCCCGCCCAATCTTGAGGTTTCCCGCCTCATTGTCCGTCAGAAAAGCGGCATCTTTGCCCTCGGGTGTTATCCAGCGATAGTCGGCAATCCGGTTGATCCGATCGACCGAGGCTTCGGAGATTGTTTCACCTCCGATGTTGCACTTGCGGACAAATTCACGGTCCTCGTCCAGTTGCCTGACCGCTTTGCGGAATTCCTCGTCGAGTACCGGGTCCGGCTCGCCCAGTTCCGCCAGCCTGCGTTTCAGCGCAGCAATCTCGGCATCGCGTTTCAGTACTTCAAACCGCGTATCAACGAGATGGATACGATCAAAGATCGTCTCGAGCTTGGAACCCTTGTCGACGACATATTCGGGTGTGGTGATCTTGCCGCAGTCATGCAACCAGGCGGCGACATCCAGTTCGTATTTCTCTTCCTCGGTCATGTTAAAATCTTTCAGCGGCCCGAAATCGACCTTGCAGGCCGCATTCGCCAGCAGGTTGGTCAGGACCGGCACGCGCCGGCAATGTCCGGCCGTGTAGGGTGATTTCTCGTCAATCGCATCCGCGATCAACTTGATGAGCGAATCAAACAACTGTTTCTGTGCAGCTATCAGTGACTTGTTGGTGATCGTCACGGCCGCCTGGGAAGCCAGGGACTCTACCAGTTGTTGATCCAGTTCCGAAAACGGCTTGACTTCGCCGGTATCCGGATCAGTCGCGTTGATTAACTGAATTGCACCGATAATCCGGTTTTCATGATTGGTCATCGGTACGGTGAGGAAGGATTTTGACCGGTAACCGGTCTTTTGATCGAAATTTCTCGTGCCGGAAAAATCAAAGTCCTCATTGGAATAGGCGTCAGGGATATTAATAGTGGCGTTGTTCAAAACGGCACAGGCAACCACGTTATGATTGTTCGGCCTGCCGTCTTCTTCGTATAAACGCACCGGGTAAAACGATATGGGTTCGCCACTGGTACCACCCATGTGAATATCCAGTGAATCAGTTATCATGATTTCAAACTTGAGCCGGTTATCATCCGTTACACTGTAAAGTGTCCCGCCGTCGGCATTGGTCATTTGCTTGGCCCTGACCAGGATCATCTCCAGCAGGCGGTCATGATTTTTCTCTGCGGAAAGGGCAATGCCGATGGCATTTAATTCGCCGAGAAGTTTTGAGAGACTGGTCTTGCTGATATCCATGGGCGTATTGTTATTATCTCAATAAAGCAATTATCCTGTCACAACCGTTACCGGAATGCTATTTCTGCAGCATGCATATAACAGTAACTGTTTTTCGTTTCGGAACGTGCTAATAGTATAATGGATGTCCGGTCTAAAACCTGAAGAATCTGCCCATGAAAAGGTCCCTGTTAATTTTCCTGTTACTGTACGCCCTGCCGTTACCTGCTGAAGAAGTGGAATCCCCCGGCCTCACCGAGGAACAAGCGGGAAAATTCCAGGCAGCGGAGGAAAAGCACAAGGACAATCCCTACATGATGCGGCTCATCCAGCAAATCAAGGAAGGTGTAATCGAGAAAAACAAGGATCAGCAGACGACCACGCCTGCTCCAGCAGAACCGAAATTTGATGCATCCAAGGAGACTGCAGACAGTGCCTACAGCGGCGCTGATTACGAAACCGCGTTTCAGCATTACAAGGTACTCGCCGAAGAAGGTGATCCCGAGGCTGCCATGATGCTCGGTGTCCTTTACCAGAGCGGCAAGGGTACGGAACAGGACAATGCTGCGGCACACGCCTGGTACCGGAAAGCCCGGGAAGGCGGAATGACGAGCAGCAGGGCTCTCCTTGAGCAAATGGAAGATACCGATATCACACCCGAGGAGCGTAAACGGGCGGAAGAATATTATAAGGAAATCAGTGAAGAATCCGGGGACGGGGAACAGCCCGATTCCGGGTATGGAAGACAGGACTCAATGAAAACGCAGACCGGTAAAGTTCCGGTTGTCACCATGTCATATGGTACGGACCTGAAATCAGCGACTGCTGATTATCAATACGACACTCCGTCACGGGAGGTCCGTATCACCCCGGTGAAGGTCAATCCCATGCCGCATCCGGCCCCGACCGTTTCGCAACTGGAACATACCCGGCCGGAGCGCTTTTTCCGGTAGTACGCCAAGCTACTGCAATAACAGGTTGTTCATTCGCCTGACGAACCCGGCCGGGTCCTCGAGCTGGCCCCCTTCACTCAAGACGGCCTGATCCAGAAGGAGATGCGACCACTCGGAAAAACGCGCACCGTCCTTCTCGGCCCGTATCCGGTCCAGGACCGGGTGTGTTGGATTAATCTCGAGTATCGGTTTGCTTACAGGAAGTTTCTGTCCCGAGGCCTTGAGCAACTGTTCCAGGTGCCGCCCGATATCATTCTCATCGGCGACGAGGCAGGCAGGAGACGTCGTAAGCCGGTCGGTGACACGTACCTCCTTGACAGCATCCTTGAGCGCTTCCTGCATGCGTTTGATCAGGTCTTTCGTCTCCTTGTCTGATTTCGCCGGCTTTTTCTCCTCTTTATCTTCCCCGCCTTCCAGATCCAGTTCACCGTGGGTCACGGACTGCAACGGTTTGCCATCGTATTCCTGCAGGTGGCCCGTGACCCACTCATCCACCGGGTCCGTCAGCAACAATACCTCGATGCCCTTTTCCCGGAAGATCTCGAGATGGGGACTGTTTTTCGCGGTGGCGAAACTGTCTGCCGTGACATAATAAATGGTGGCCTGGTCGGGTTGCATGCGAGCGACATAGTCGTCGAGGGATACCGTTTGTTCTTCACTGTCGGTATGGGTGGAACTGAATCGAAACAGTTTGGCCAGTTCGTCTTTCCTTTCCGGTTCGTCAATCACGCCTTCCTTGAGCACGCGGCCGAACTCCTTCCAGAAACGGGCGTACTTTTTCGGGTCTTTGGCCGCCATGTCGGCCAGCAGTTTGAGCACCTTTTTGGTACATCCGGAACGGATCGAATCGATGATCTTGTTGCGCTGCAGGATCTCGCGCGAAATATTCAGGGGCAGGTCGTCAGAATCCACTATCCCGCGTACAAACCGCAGGTAGGAAGGGATCAGTTGTTCCGCATCGTCCATGATAAATACCCGACGCACGTATAATTTCACACCGTGCCGTTGTTCCCGGTCCCAGAGATCGAACGGTGCCGCCTCGGGGATGAACAACAGGCTGGTGTATTCCAGCTTGCCCTCGACCTTGTTGTGAATTCGCGCCAGCGGTTCGCGGAAATCATGTGCGACGTGCTTGTAAAACTCGTTGTATTCCTCCTCGCTGATATCATTCTTGTTACGGATCCAGAGCGCGGTTGCGCTGTTGACTGTCTCGTCACCTTTTTCGTCATCTCCCTCTTTCGGCATGCGGATCGGCAGCGAGATATGGTCGGAATACTTGTTGATAATGCGGCGCAGGCGCTGACCATCGAGGAATTCCTCCGCTTCCTTGCGCAAGTGGAGTACGACTTTCGTACCCCGCTTCGGCCGCTCAACGGTCTCTACCGAATATTCCCCTTCGCCGGTGGAGACCCAGCGTACGCCCTGGTCCCGGCCGAGGCCGGCGCGCCGGCTGGTGACTTCCACGCGGTCTGCGACGGTGAACGCGGAATAAAAACCGACTCCGAACTGGCCGATGAGTTTCGAATCCTTGCTCTGGTCGCCGGTCAATGCTTCAAAAAACTGGCGGGTACCGGACTTGGCAATGGTGCCGAGGTTTTCAATGATTTCATCGCGGGACATGCCGATACCGTTATCGATAACCGTGATTGTCTTCAGCCGCTTGTCGTACTCTACCCGGATGCCCAGGTCGGTATCTTCTTCATACAGGCTGTCATCCTGCAGGGCCTCGAACCGCAGCTTGTCGGCGGCGTCGGATGCGTTGGAGATCAGTTCCCGCAGAAAGATCTCCCTGTTGCTGTAGAGTGAATGAATCATCAGATCCAGGAGTTGCTGGACCTCGGTCTGGAAACCCCGGGTTTCCTGGTTGGCGGTAACCCCCATTGTCACGATTCCTCGAATGTTAATGCAGGTTTACAATGTTGTGGCGCTGCAGCGTTTTTTCAAGTCCGGTAACTGCAAACCAGTTCCCGAATATTCCCCTAGCGGGCGATTGCCATAGTGGCCGCTACGAGCCATAATTCAACCGGAGATTCTCCGTAATTGTTCAAACCTGTTTGATAACAGTGGAGTTGGAAATGAGAAAATACCTTAAGCAACTCGGCCAGGGCATGACCGAATACATCATCATCGTGGCGTTGATTGCCATTGCCGCAATTGCTGTTTACACCCTGTTTGGCGACATCGTGCGCGAGCAGGTGGGTGGCATGGCCGCTGAACTGGCCGGCGGTGACGGCAGTGGTATCGCTTCGGATGCCGGCACCCGCCAGGGTGAAGCGGATGCAGCCTCCGGCGAAGCCACGCTGGACACCTTTGCCGACAAATAGTGTTACCGCGCTGAACGTTTCCCACCGGGCCCACACTGGCTGTGACCCATCGTGTCTCGTATGTTAGCCACTTCCTGACGGGTTCCAGAACCTGGGTGGTCGATCAATGCCTGCTCGACCATTCCTGAATCTACATAGTCAACGGGGACAGGCCATGGTTTTCGTGGTCCTGTTCCTCGCTGTCGTTACGCTTTCGCTGGTATTCCTTTACAAGGCCGGCAAGGTCACCAGTGAAAAAATGCGGGTACAGAACGCCGCCGATGCTGCCGCCTACAGCGTCGCCGTCACCGAGGCCCGCGACCTGAACTTCATGGCCTACACAAACCGGGCCATGGTGGCCAACGAGGTCGCCATCGGCCAGTTTGTCGGCATGGCCTCCTGGGCCACTCACTGGTCCTCGTTCGAGTCCTACCTCATGGCCTATGAGCGGTTGTTCATCTACCCGCTGGTTATGGGTTCAACACTGGGGACTTCCGGTGATGCGGTGGAAAACGTTTTCAAGACCGCCACCAACCTCGCCTTCAAGGTACCGGGTGACCTGTTTTACAAGGCCTTCAAGATCGTGGCCAACATCGGTGCCACTGTATTGCATTACATCAATAAGGCCTACAGCGTAGGACAGACCGGTTACCATTATGCCAGCGTCCTGTATTCCCTCAGTGCCTACCTGGACCTGGTGGAGACCAACGCGCCGGACGCCAAGATTTCGGATTTCGGCATCCTGTCCATGATTGCCCATACGCTCACCTACCTGGACATCCTGCCGAACTCGGACAGTTTCGTGAAAACCTACCGGCCGACCAACGCAGACCATGCCGCGGGCTTCGAACGCTTCGCGGCGGTAGTGAACGGATCGAAAGATGAATTCTCGCGCAAGCGCGGCTGGGAACTGCCGCTGGAGATCCCGCCGTTTTTGCCGATCGATATCGATTTTTCCGGGCCGGACCGGTTCGAAGTCGAGGTTATTCCGGATGTCGCCACGGTCTGGCTGGAACTCGTATTCCAGCTCGACCTGACACTCGACCGGACCGGCGCGAGTGAACTGCGCTATATCGGCGAGACCGCCCGCGGTGACAAGTTCAACTGGTCGGCGGCCGATGCCACCTCGCTGTTGCTGACACTCTTTTTCCGCGTTGCGGCCGGCCTGGAGGTGGATCTCGGGCCCCTGGGTTCGGGTGGCGTGTCAGGCAGTGTCGAGGTAGGCCTCGCGGACGGCGAGGCGCAAGGTGCGCTGGAACTGTCCATTCTCGGTATCGACGTTACCATCCTGGATTTCCCGCCGCCCACTTTTCCGTTTCCGACCTCGGCGCCGTTCAGTTCCGGCTCGGCCCAGATCGGCAGAACCCGGGTCAAGGAGACGGACCTCGCCGATGTGGACAAGGAAAGCTACGGTGGTACGCCGAAACACGCCCAGGCCTGGGGACTGGATCCGAAAGGTTTAAATGCCGCGCCATTCGTCGGCTGGCGGGGGCCGGTCTGGAGCCATTATGCCTACCAGGTACCGACCGTAAGACAGACCATGCCGACCACGCAGCGGAGGGTAAATAAAACCTACCGTGGCCTGCCGATGTACTCCGACACTGTTCCACAGGACAACCCCTGGGGTTTCGAGGCACCCTACTTCCTCGCCGGTGTCGTGAAAGACAACGAGGATATTTATTCCGAGGACGCGCCACTCAAAACGGTGGGCAGTGGCCCGACGATCGATGATGAAAACCAGTTTTACCTCGATGATGATGCTGTCGCCGACGGCGAGGTCGGCGCCATCGCCAAGGCCGAGGTGTATTTCAAGCGGCCCCTCGATCTGGCCTACTTCACCCGCGCCGACGGCAACGAGGAATTCGGCAGTGCCTTTAACCCATTCTGGCAGGCCCGGCTGGTCGAGACCACGAATGCCGATCGCATGTTTTCATTGGCGCTGCAACAAAAACAGACCTTCGGGGTGATCGACAGTATTGCCGATCTCGCGGCGACTCTGGCGAGCCTGCCGTCCGATTTCAGCGATTTCTTCGGGTTCTAGGCAATGGGCCCGCAACGGAAACAATCACAACGGGGACAGGCCATGACCGAGACACTGGTCACGGCCTCTACTGTGCTGGTGCCGTTGTTGTTGTTGATCCCGTTACTCGGTAAATATATCGATATCAAGCATTCGACCATCCAGGCCTCCCGCTACGAGGCCTGGGAATACACCGTCTGGTATGGCAATAACTCGGAGAAACCCGACGGTTTTGTCGACGGTGACGGCACGACCCTGTCACAACCGGTAAAAAGCCCGGCAACATTACAAAACGAATCCCGTTGGCGCTTCTTTTCCGATCCGACGGCACCCATCCTGCCGACCTATTCCGGCAACTGGGACGCGGACGAACGCAATCCTCTCTGGACCGATCACCGCGGGGACGCACTGATTGAATCTGATAATAATGCCGAGCCACCGCGCTCGCAGGAACCGACGCCGGACTACAGCCTCGGTATCCTGAATACACTGCTGGATATCCTGGATGCAGTGTTCGAGGCATTGTCCTGGGCCATGAGCCTCGCCGATCGCGACGTGGGATTTACCATGATCAATACCGACGGCCGGGCTGAATCGAATATCGTCGTCCCGATTACGGCGCCTGTGGGTCTGATCGATTTCCCGACCCTGCGGGACACGCCCGGGGTGGACGATTCCGTCGCGGCCCTGAATATCGATTACACCGCCGAAGCGGCTGTGCTGACTGACGGCTGGAACGCCGGCGGGCTCGGACACACCATCAACCAGACCGGTGGCATGGTGCCGACCAAGATCCTGAACGAATTGATCGAGGCCATTCCCGGGTTGACTACGGTCTGGGATATCGTCTCCTTGCTGATCCCGGAATGGCGGCGCTGCAATCCTTCCATTCCACATTTCCTCGACCGTAATTACGGTACTGTGGCGAAATGGAACAGCGGATCAGATGAATACGACACTTATGCCGATGGTACTCTCCAGAACAATGGCAGCCTCTGGCTCGGTTACATGAATATTGACGCCGTGCATCCGGACCGGCTGGACGTAGGCGGCACCCATGATTGCCCGGACGGCATTTGCAATTTTGACCCCGAACCGGTGTATGCGGATTGCGAGATATGAAGAATTTTCACTGGCAACGATCCCTGTTACTGGTACTGGCCTGCATCATCCCGGTTGCAGGCATTACCAAGCCGGATTACCCGGACTTTCCTCCGCCACCGGATTCAACCGTCAACCGCCCGGCACAAAACATGGTTATGAACGGCTTACCCATGGACATCCGGCAATTTGTCAGCAAACGCTCCGTCACCGAGGTGCTGGAGTTTTACCGGGAACACTGGCCGGAAGGCACGGAGGAAAAACCGGGCTACACAGAGACCGACGTGCTGGACCCGTGGCAGATTATTAGCCGCGTTGAAGACGGTTACCTGATGACCGTCCAGGTAACGGAAAACGGGGAGCGCGGATCATCCGGTCTGCTGGCAATCAGCCAGTTGCCCAATCCCGACAAAATGCCGGAACTGGGCAAGGGTTTCCCCAGTTTGCGCGGCAGTTATGTCATGAACGACATATTGTCAAAAGACCTCGGCAAGGAGGGCCGCACCCTGCAAATCGCCAACCATTATTCCGTCGAGCACAATGCCAATTATTACCGGAACCACTATGAAAATTACGGCTGGGGCAAGGAAATGGACCAGACCATCTCGGGGGGGGATACACAATCATTGCGATTCAGCAATGGCAAGTCTAGTGTTAGTATTGTGATTCACAAGACGAGCGAGGGCAGCCTCATCACCGCACAGACAGAAGAGTGAAGCAAGGGGCCTGAAAAAAATGAGCCACTGCAACAAAAACCTTTTCAACTTTCGCTTCTGGCGGCAGAAAGGGCAATCCATTGTTGAATACACGGTAGTCTCCGCCAGCTTGCTAGTCGTGGCGGCGGGCCCGGGCGCCGATTACGTGGCCCAGCTGACCGATGCCGTGAGGGATAATTACCGCGGTTACAGTTATGCTGTTTCCCTGTCCGATTATCCCGACAAGGAAAATTACGTCGAACTGATAACAATGTATAACAACCAGGGTATGCCCAGCGAGACCCGTGAATATCTCACGGACAATCCCAACGATCTCGTTGAAGACCTGAAAAACTATGCCATGGATGCCCTGCCACCTGAAGTCGGTGATGCCATGGATATTCTCGATGGTTTCGGGTTGAGCCTGGGTGATTTCTGCAGTTTCTGTACCGGCAATCCGTTTGACGCTCTCTAGATGAACAGCTTTTTTGCAGTTTTTCGTATGCGGGCAGTTGAATTCTAATAATATGGGGAAAAACTTATGGCGACTCCGAGCGGCGCTAAAACCGGCCTGATATTCATTCTTTCCATCGCCTTTGGTATAGCTGCGGCCGTTCTGTCCGTGCTTTATCTCAAAAGTCGTGAAGCAGCCATCGTCGCCAGTATGACCGGCGAGGAAGATCAAATGGTGGCCGTAGTGGTCGCCAAGGATGACCTGCCCAAGGGCACCAAGATTGCCGTTCAGGATTTCGCCGTGCGTGAAATGCCGGAAAGCTATGTCCACCCGGGCGCTATCTCCCCCGGCGAGTTCAGTGGTTATGCCGGGCGTTTCCTTGTAGAAGACATTACTCGCGGCAAACCGCTTTTGACAGCATTCATGGACGAAACTTTTCCCGTGGATTTCTCCGACCTGGTGAAGGAAGGCCGCCGTGCCATGACCATCCAGATTGATGAACCCCAGGCGATTGCCGGCATGTTACGCCCCGGTAACCATATCGATCTCTACGTTAACATCGGTACCAGCACGGTGGGCTACAACCCGATCGATATTTCAGGACTCCAGGACGTGGCATTGCAGGGTGAAGACTTACAGGCAATCGCCGACGCCGTGGGTGGCGATTTGCTGGAACGTGTCAGCAGCGGCCAGGCCAGTGATGTTGTGATTCCGGTATTGCAGGACCTGCTGGTACTCGCGACCGGCCGCGAGGCCTACGAGGAACACCTCGACGAACTGGGGCAACCGCAACGCCGGCGAGCCGCTTCCTTTTCCACGGTGACACTTGATGTCAGCCCGGAACAGGCCGCCATCCTTGCGATTGCAGAAGACAAAGGCGACTTGATCGGCGTCCTGCGTAACCGCCGTGACCGTGGCGCGGCCGATTTTACCGGCCTGACGGCGCGAGATTTGCTCGAACACGTGAAAAAGATGAAGCGTGAAATGGAATTGCGTAAAGCCGCTGAAGCTGCCGGCGCCACCATTGACGAAAACGGCAACTGGGTCACGGCCGATGGCCGGGTCATCAAGAAGGAAGACATCATGATATCCGAAAACGGCACCGTCACCACGAAAGGCGGCCAGGTACTTGCCGCGGAAGGAATACGTATGAACGAAAACGGCGAGTATGTCGATGCCGATGGCAATGTCATCCCGCCGGAAGATGTGATTGTGAACCCGGACGGCACCATAACAACACGTGATGAAATGATGAAAGCGGCCGGTTACACCGTCAACAGCGACGGCGATTACGTCGATGCAGACGGCAACGTCATCAAGCGTGACGACGTCAAGGTACTGGCGAACGGCACGGTAATGACCAAGGATGGCAAGGTATTGAGCGGACCAAATGTCAAGGTCAACGAGGACGGTTTCATTATTACCGAGGACGGCAAGGTCATGACGGCCGACGGCAAGGTCCTGGAAGGGGTAACTGTTAACGAGAACGGGGAAGTGGTCACTGCTGACGGTACCGTATTAAGGGACGCCAACCTGACCGTCGCCGATGACGGCACCGTCAGGGACAGCAATGGCAATATCGTTTCCGGGGTCAGCGGTTCAAGTGCGCCGGCGCTAGAAGAACCCGTCGCACCTGATATCACGGTGCCTGAGATCCCGACATATATCGCGCTGATTCTGGGTGGCAAGAGCGAGGACGGGGTTGCCCTCACCAGTACCATGAAGGTGCAACCCGTTGCCCTGGAAAGACCGATTGTAAAACAAGAAGAGGAGAAGCCTCCGCTGCCACCAACGGTTCCGGGGGCAGGGCAATAAATCCGGGGGTAACAACTTGCCCCGATTAGGGCATATAACTAATAACAGGTGACAACTGTGAAGAAAATAATCATCACATGGTTTCTGGTATTGTCCGCATTCAATACCTTTGCAACGGATCAACTCTCCATGTTCGTCGGGGAAATCAAAATCCTGGATGTCGGCGCCATTGACCGGATAGCAGTCGGCAAGGGTGATGTACTCAGCACCTCCATGCTGGATAACGGCCAGTTGTTGATCCTGGCCGAGGCCAGCGGCGAGACTACCATTCACATCTGGTACACCGATGGTGCCGAGAGTGACCTCAAGGTACAAATACTGGAAAGCGACAACAACCGTGTCGTTACCGAGCTCAGGGCCCTGCTTTCCGACCTGAAAGGGGTCACTATCAGGCAGGTCGGCCAGAAGATATTCCTGACCGGCACGCTGAATTGCTTCGCGGGCGCGGAAGAATGTGCCGAAACCGAGGCCATCAACACAATACTTGGTGCCTATCCCGATGTCATCAACCTGACACGAACACAACAGCAGAGGCCACCGAACATCCTGCCTTCCAACAAGATGGTCAGCATGGATGTCAAGATTACCGAGTTCAATACCAACAAACTCTCTTCACTAGGTATCGACTGGAGTGATGTTATTGCAGGCCCGTTTGCCGGTTATGCCCATAACTGGATCGGTAATGATTCATTTAGCGGATCCACGCAGGCAGGTTTAACGCCGGCGATAACCGGTAATATAGCGACCAATGTCTCCAGCGCCCTGGGCACATTCGGTCTCGCCACCGAGATTTCATCTATAATCAACCTGTTGGTCAGTTCAGGCGATGCCATCATCCTGGCGCAACCGAAACTCAGTTCCCGCAGCGGCGGCAACGCAGATTTTGTCGCCGGCGGCGAGATACCGGTAGTGACTTCCGGCGGGCTTGGAACCACCAACGTGGAATACAAGCCCTTCGGCATACTCCTGAATATCTCACCCGTTGTGGATGACGAAAACAATATTTTTGCCACTGTTTCCACCGAGGTAAGTGCCGTGGATCAATCCATCGCACAGGACCCGCCGGGTTTTATTACCCGGAAGACCAGCACCGAAGTCAGCATGCACGACGGCGAGACACTGGTCATGTCCGGCCTGATAAGCCGTGATATCAACGAGGCGGTAGACAAGTTTCCCCTCCTGGGGGACATACCGATCCTCGGCGCACTGTTCCGATCCACGGATTGGCAGAACCGGCTGACGGAACTGGTCATTTTCGTCACGCCAACGGTATTTGATGCAAAATCAAAATTTAACCGGGATAGTGTCAACCGCAGCAAGGAACTGATTGACACCTTCGAGAAGAATGTTGATCGCGGCGACCTGATCCTGGACTAGTAACGATTTTTTGTAACCTGCGAGTTAAAAGAGAATCCTATGTTCGACGTAGTTGTTAAAACCAAGGCGGGCAAAAAAGTCAAGGGACTCCGTTGCCCGATCAATGAGTGCGGTATCGGCAAGGCCAGGGACAACCTGATCCAGTTACGCGGCTGGAAAGTCGCGCCTTATCACGCGGAAATCCAGCGTACAGCCGACGGGCTTTTTGTTGAAGACAAGAGCGGCGGCAGTTCACTGGTAAACGGCGAGGAATTCGAACGCTATGGGCCGTTGCGTTCCTCCGATGTGATCAGCATCGGCGGTTTCTACATCACTGCGGGTATCGACGAGACTGCTGAAGGTTCCTATGTCGAGGATGTGACCGACGTGAAAACCATGATCGGTGTCCACCACCATGCGGAAATTGCCGAAGACGAGTCACTGTTTGAGTCGGAACGGTTCATGTGGCGTAACCGTGTCCACGAGGAACTGTTACACCTGATGGATCTTCGCCGTACCGATATCGGCAGTATGACCGAGGAACAGCTCCGGCACCATGTTGAAAAACTGATCCGGGAGATCATCGAGAACATGGCGGGCAAGATACCGGCCGACGTCGACAAGGAGAGGCTGGGTGTTGACGTGCTGAATGAAGCTGTTGGCCTCGGTCCGCTGGAAGAGCTGCTGGCCCAGGATGACATTACCGAGATCATGGTCAACAAATATGACGAGATCTATATCGAAAAAGCCGGCCGCCTGACCAAATCCAACGTTGTCTTCAGTAATGATGATGCCGTGATGTCGGCCATCGAACGTATCGTGTCACCGCTCGGCCGTCGTATCGACGAAAGTTCACCGCTTGTCGATGCGCGCCTGAAAGACGGTTCACGTGTCAATGCCATTATTCCGCCGCTGGCATTGCGTGGTCCCTGTCTGACCATTCGTAAGTTTTCCAAGAAGAAACTCACCTCGGAAGACATCATTGCCTACAATGCCATCAATGAAGGCATGGTGAAATTCCTGGAGATGGCGGTGATACACCGAAAGAATATTGTCATCTCCGGCGGTACCGGCAGCGGTAAAACCACGATGCTGAATGTGTTATCCAACTACATTCCCGAAAGCGAGCGCATTGTGACCGTTGAGGATGCCGCCGAGATCAAGCTGGCACAGCCGCATATTGTCAGTCTCGAGGCACGCCCGCCAAATATGGAAGGCAAGGGCGCCATTCCCATACGTGACCTGGTAAAGAACTGCCTGCGTATGCGCCCGGACCGTATCGTGGTCGGCGAGTGCCGTGGCGGCGAGGCGCTGGACATGCTCCAGGCCATGAACACCGGTCACGACGGTTCACTCACCACGGCGCATGCCAATACACCCCGCGACCTGATTGCACGCCTGGAAGTCATGGTGATGATGTCCGGCATGGACCTGCCCAGCAAGGCCATCCGCGACCAGGTCGCCTCCGCGGTAGATATCGTGGTCCAGATTAACCGTTTCAGTGACGGAAGCCGCAAGGTCGTCAGCATCTCCGAGATCACGGGAACGGAAGGTGACATCGTCCAGATGCAGGATATCTTCAAGTTTCAACAGGAAGGGTTCGACGAGGAAGGCAGGGTAAAAGGACATTTCCATGCTACCGGTCGCGTCCCCGAGTTTTATGAAGACCTCCGCCAGCGCGGCCTGCCGGTTGACATGAGTATCTTCGGCACCTGATGAAAGAACTGCTCCTTAACCTCACCGGTTCGACACTTTTCCTGCTTGTTGTCATCGGAATCTTCCTTGCCGCCTCCATGTTTGCATGGGCCGTGTTGCAGAAAGGCAGCCAGTTCATGGCCACCTACAAGGAAACGTTTACCGAGAGCGCCAGCGCCAACATGGC
>DATIPP010000255.1:0-3939 GCA_035471825.1 Gammaproteobacteria bacterium | reverse complement strand
GGCAATTCTTTTCTGCACCGGCAATGGCGTGCTCAAGGCAACGCTGGTGGGCGTGGCCGGGTGATTTGAAGGGCATCAGGACACGGTTACGGTGCATGGAATCCGGGAAACGTGTGAAGTGTTATGTTATAATATAACATTATATCGGCTTTTTTACACACATTACTACAATCATCCAATATGCATTTACCGCTGATTGCTGATTCCCGACAAGGTCGGAATACTATCTTCTACTTTATGGCATAAAAGGGATACTTCGTACCGTATTCCTGTCAGATTAATTACAGCAGCCGCCATCCGTTCTTTTTAAGCTGGCAGCACTATTGCTATTATAAAACTTGCCTGGTTAACCTGGTTATAGAACCTGCATAAAAAATGAGTAATCAAACAGCCTCCCACATGTACGACGAGAGCCTGGATGCCAAGGGGCTGAATTGCCCCCTGCCCATTCTCAAGACCAAGGTACTGCTCAATAAAATGCAGCCGGGAGAGGTGCTGTACGTTGAGGCGACGGACCCGCATTCCGTGGTGGATTTCGAGGCCTACTGTGCCCGCACCAAACACGAGTTAATCAAGGTCAACGAGTCCGACGAACTGTTTGAGTTCTTCATCCGCCGGGCAGATAACCCGGTAAAAATATAGACCTTCCTGCCTTGTCTTCCGGTCATTTCCCCGATAAACATACCCCAAATGGGGTACATGCAAGTTACACCATTTGGGTTATACAGCGATTGCTCATAATCTAGTACTATCTTCCTGCTTTAGTGCCTGTTTTCCTTCGAGGGTTTTGGATGTCCAAAGAGAAGATTTTCATCGTTGATGATGACCGGACCACTGCATCTGTCATGCAACTTTATGTAAAGGATTACGGGTATATACATGTGGGAACAGCCAGGACCGGCCGTGAAGCCATCGAGATGGCGCGCGAACTCGAACCCGATCTGGTATTGATGGACATCAACCTGGGCAAGGGGCTGGATGGCATCGACGCCGCTGAAGTGATTACCAAGCACTTCGAGATACCGGTCGTATTTGTTACCTCCCATGCCGACCAGGCAACCCTCGAGCGGGCCAAGTACATCAAGCCACTGGGCTTTATTAACAAACCTCTCCGGGAAACCGACCTCAAGACCACGCTGCAATTCGCCATCGCCA
Organism: Gammaproteobacteria bacterium; assembly: GCA_035471825.1. Classification (GTDB taxonomy): domain Bacteria; phylum Pseudomonadota; class Gammaproteobacteria; order Eutrophobiales; family Eutrophobiaceae; genus DATIPP01. The sequence goes on along the minus strand of DATIPP010000255.1, from coordinate 2,784 downwards.
AGATAAAACCGCGCGTCAATACGAAACCCAGAAACAGCATGTCCATCGTGGACGTGCTGGAAAGCCTGTATAACCTGACGCCGGCCGAAGCACGGGTTGTCGCAAAACTGGTAGAGTATCCCGACCTCAAACATGCCTCCGAGCAACTGAACATAAGCACATCAACCGCCAGGACTCATCTCAAGCGCGCTTTTCGCAAGACCAATACCAACCGGCAATCCGCCCTTGTTCACAAGATCATTACCGGCCCGGCCGGGTTATTGATCAACAAGGACTGACTGGTCGTGGAAAAAATCACCATTCACATAAATGGTGTAAGTCTCGATATCGAGCTGTTTGATACACCGACGGCACGCGAGATTCTGAAAAATGTCCCTTTTTCCTCCAAGGCCCAGCTCTGGGGCAAGGAAGTATATTTTTCCACGCCTGTTGATGTGGAAATAGAAGAGGGAGCGCGGGATGTTGTTGAAGAGGGTGAATTGGCCTTCTGGGTAGAGGGACAGTGCATCGCCATTGGCTTCGGGCCCACACCAGTTTCCGAGGGCGAAGAAATCCGGCTGGTTACAAAAACAAATATCTGGGGTCGGGCACTGGATGATGTGGCAAAACTCTCCACTATCAAACCGGGAGATGCCGTCAGGGTAACTGCAGCGGAGTAATACTTCTCCCGTCAGGCCGTTCCGTTTCCTACAATTTCGAAATCATGTGTGATCCTGGCCGATTCACCCAGCATGATGGAAGCCGAGCAGTATTTCTCTGCAGACAACTGGATGGCACGCTTAACCTGCTTTTCCTTTAATGCCGGCCCTTTCACGATGAAGTGAAGGTGAATATCCGTAAACACTTTCGGGTCCGTCTCCGCCCGCGTGGCCGAGATCTCCAGCTCACAATCTTCCGGTTCCTGGCGTGATTTTTTCAAAATGGACACAACGTCATACGTGCTGCAGGCACCCATGCTCAGGAGCAGCATTTCCATGGGGCGCGGACCCAGGTTTCTGCCACCGCCTTCCGTTGGACCGTCCATCACAACCGTGTGGCCTCCCGAGGTGAGGCCGATAAAGGCGGCACCGCCGGCCCATTTCAAACGTGTCTCCATATAAATCTCCAACTGGTTGAAATAGCGGAAAAAGAGTACCATAAGCGCGCGGGAATACTGAACTGGTAACCTATGGCTCATTACTCGACGACAAGAGGCCGGAAGCAATGATAGATACCGAATTGCGAAATCAGGACACGTTGATATCCCGATTCCTGGAACATTGTCACCAGAAACAGTATCCGGCCAAAAGCGTTATTATCAAGGAAGGCGACACCAGCACGGACCTGTACTATATCATCAGCGGTTCGGTCACTGTTATGGTGGAAGATCAAAAGGGCCGGGAAATTGTGCTTGCTTATCTGAACCCGGGTGATTTCTTTGGCGAGATTGGCCTGTTTGACGAACAACATAAACGTACGGCCTATGTCCGTGCCAAGACCAAGTGCGAGATCGCCCGGATTAATTATGACCGGTTGAAATCGCTCCAGTCCATTTTCCCCGACCTGCTGTTTGCGATCGCGTCACAGATGGCCATCCGGCTGCGCAAGACCAGTTCGAAGGTACGGGATCTGGCGTTTACCGACGTTCAGGGACGAGTCGCCAGGACACTGCTGGAATTGTGCAACGAACCCGATGCAATGACACACCCGGACGGCATGCAGATCAAGATTACGTGCCAGGAACTGGGTCGCATCGTTGGCTGTTCCCGGGAAATGGTCGGCCGCGTGCTGAAAAGCCTGGAAGAAGACCACCTGATATCGGTAGCCGGAAAGACAATCGTCGTATACGGCACCCGCTGACTTGACAAGCTTTCTGGCGATCCGGAAAATCCGGCTTCCTCTGAATATCTACTAATTGTAAATAGCTAATGGTTATTTGCTGTTTTTCTGGCTATGTAGCTCAGTCGGTTAGAGCACAGCATTCATAATGCTGGTGTCGGTGGTTCGAGTCCACCCATAGCCACCATATTCTCTTTCCGATTGAGTATTCTATTTGTCAAACACTGACTTATGGTCAGGACTGTCAAATCAAACTGTGCGTTTCAACAAAAATAATGTCATATCATCTTTTTGATCTGCTCCTGCCAGAAATTCCGCAATTGCTATTTGTAAAATAGTGACGATCTCATTTGCATATTTGTGTCTGTTTTCCTGTAGCAAACCTGAAAGACGAGACTGATTGAAAGATTCACCTTTGCTATTCTTTACTTCATAGCATCCATCAGTAAACATCGCAATCATATCACCAGGTAACAAATTAAATTCATCCTTTTCGTCAAAAAGAATAGGATTATCCATTCCCAGCGGAATGCTGTGAGCTGTCAATGTTTCCACACTGCCATTATTATGTATCAAGAGAGTTGGTGAATGACCTGCCGATAAATAGTTGCAATGATGAGATTTTACATCAAGTTTCAAAACTGCCATTGTCACAAAATGACCGGAATACATATCTTTATATAATAATTTATTTGTCTGATGCATAATTCTTACGAGATCATTACATTGATTAGCTATAGCGCGAAAATAAGCACGGCTTGAGGCGGTAATCAATGCTGGTCCGGCACCATGACCAGTTACATCGCCAATCGTCAGAATCGCCACACCGGACTCGGGAATTATACAATCATAATAATCACCCCCTGTCTGAGTTGCGGGCGAGCTGAAAGCGGCGATTTCATATCCGGGAAATGTTGGTAATGGTGAGGGTAGGAGATTATTCTGTATTTCACTGGCGAGCTTTAA
>DATIPP010000254.1:0-8681 GCA_035471825.1 Gammaproteobacteria bacterium | reverse complement strand
TATTGTAGGTCGTGGTGATGTGAAAATAGAGATTCGGCAAAATAAAATGCCGGATATAATCGAGACCGGTCATGTTCAGTGTCTTTCCCCTGACCTCAAAACTGATCGTCTTGTCCTCCGTGCCGTCGATTTGTTCCGGTTTGAAACCCCGGATGAATTCCAGGGTCTTTTCAATCCGCTCGTATAAATCGGCAATCGTGTTTTCATCATCGACAAACTTCGGAAACTCCGTGTCCGACAACCGACCCATGCTGCGACAACAGAAATCGGATACGAGTATTATTTGTGCGGTGAGCGGGAACATATCGACGGCGAGACGCGATTGCACAAACATATCTGCATCGAAGTTGCGTTCCTTTGCAAATCCTTCCGCCTTCTCCAGGCAATTGACGAGGTTCGTCAGCATGCGTTCATAGACGGGCACGGTGATTTCATACATGCCGGGCATTCTTACTTCCCCTGCGTCATAATTTTTCAGTTACCCGACGTCAACAGTCGTCGCAGTTCACGCAATCTGGCACGTACTTTCTCGGCATTTTGCGGCCCGATACGGATCAGGATCTTCTGGCCGGCGGAAAGCGCCTCGAGCCGAGGATCGGCAAACGTGTAAAACACCTTGGGACGTTCCAGGGCTATTTTCCCTTCCACCCTCGGCGTCTCCAGCAGGTGGTCAATCACCTCGACCAGGCGATCGTTGAAATAGCGATTGGGATAACCGATGTCTTCGTAGGTACCCTGGAACAGGGGATAGTAACGTACATAAATCCCGACGAGTTTTTCGCTGTCAACGCGGTCCGCCAGGGCAACGAACGCGTTATAACGATCGTAATTGGCCGGGTCCATGTACATGTCTCCGGTGTCCTTGCCCTGGACGCGGAATTTCCCCGGTGGTGACTGCGTGAATTTGAACTTCTGCGGCAGTTTTTCACGCGTCATGTTGTCGATGGTGACAACGAAATGCCGCACCAGGCCCTGCGGGATAAAGAGCTTTTCGAACTGGTCGGCCAGGAGTTCGGCCAGGGCCTCGTTCAGGGACTTCCTGCGTTGTTCCGGGTCCTGCGGTGGTTCGGCCGGTTCCCCGGCAGGCTCCGGCAGGTCTTCCACGACCGAACCCGTTCCCTGTTCCGTCGTTTCCGTCTCTTCGGTTTCCGTGGCGACCTCTTCCTCGTCGGGGATCGCGGGCAGCGGGTTGCGGATAATCTTTTCATCCTCCGCAGGCGTCTGATCCATGCTCTCAGCCGGGACCGGTTCCCCCCGATCGACGCCGGTGGTCTCGTCGCGGTTCAGGTACAGGTAGATTGTGACCACGATCGCGGAAATGACGAAGATAACGACTACCAGGCCAAGGATTTCTCTGTTTTGCTGTTCCATTGGCTATCGCAGTATACCAGAGCGTAAAACGGTTGCACTGCGGCTGAACACCTCGCGCGGCACGCCGAAGGCTTCCTTCAGCTTGATATCGCGGTCCCATTCGTTTTCGATGCGGCTTACACGCCAGGCGTCCAGCAGCCCGATATGGAAAACGTGATACCAGGGGGAGACGAGCGGGAAATACTGCAACGGCCAGTCGGTGCCGTAGATCATGTGATCGGTGAGGCCGGGAACCCGGAGGGCCTCGGCCAGGTAGCCGAACTTGTTGATCTGGGTCAGGCTGGAGATATCGGTATAGAGATTGGCATGATCATCGAACATCGGCAGGATGCGCTCGAAATTGTCCTGCCCGCCAGATTTGCCGGTAGTCGCGATATGCGCCGCGATCACGGTGACTCCGAGCGATAACGGCAGTTCCAGTTTCAATGGATCGGACAGTTCATCACGTGCGGTGGGAAAGGATTTTTCCTTGCCGGTATGCGTCAGCAACGGCATGTCCAGCTCGACCATCTTTTTATAAAAGGGGATCAACCGCTCATCGGCCGGGTCGATGTACATGATGGAAGGGATCCATTTCACCAGCACGGCGCCCTGTGCTGCGGCCCCTTCCAGCCTCTCTATGGCGTCCCGGCGCCAGGGGTTGATACTGGCGCCGAACAATAACGTCGGGTAGCGGGCGGTTTCCCGGGCAATGAAATCGTTCGGCACGTACAACTGCGTTTTGTCCCGGTCAAGCTGCCCCGTCCCCGGATCGACAACCCCGTCCATGGCCAGCACGACGCCCTGGTCGACGTAGCGCGATCGTTTCAATTTCTCGTTCAGCCGCTTGATTACCAGCGCATCGCCCTTTTCCTTTAACTCCTCCTCGGTGACGTCCATCCACTTCATGAAGAAATAAAAGCGAAAGTTCTCGCGCAGTGTACGGTTAATAAAAGCACCGGACCCGCCATAACCCAGGCCGGCGACGTGTACGTGCCAATCAATGATATGCAGGTCTTTGAGTGGTTGATCGATCACAACCGGGCCCGTGCAGCCCGGTGCGAAGGTGACAAGGCAAAGCAGGAAGGCATGCTGGAAGGTCGCTGTAAAACAGTGATATCCCCGCAGAAAAAAGTGTGAACCAGTTAACACTTTTATTTCATCCCTGACCATTTATCGGCAGATACCTGCCGCCCGTCTGTTATCGGTATCTTCGCGCGCAGGAAATGCTAAACCTATCATGTATGAAACCTGAACTCGTTAACAAAATCGACAAGCCGGTAGAAAAATACCTCGATGAGGCCCGGACCATCGTTGAACATCTTCATGCCCTCCTCCATGAGGATGCAATGCATCGGCTGAAGCTGTACCAGAAGTATGCCTATGATCCGAACAGTAACAAGTGGTCACCGGATCTGTACCGTCGCTGCCAACTCGTTGATGCATTGCGTAACAAGCTGAATGGCTATAACGAGATCGTGAAAGGATAACCCCCGGCCCGGCGCACCGGGCGTTACAGCCATTAGCTTGTCATTTTTCTTCCGGCCATAACCAGGCCGCACCACGCACGCCGCTGGAATCGCCGTATATGGCTTTCGTCAACCGCGTGTCCACGCGATCCGAAAAAACATAATCACCCCAGCGTGCCGGTATTTCCTCGTACAACGCGTCGATATTGGAAAGCCCGCCGCCGAGCACGATCACGCCCGGGTCGAGAATGTTAATCACGTGGGCCAGGGCACGGGCGAGCCGGTCGTAATAATGCGCCAGCGTAAACACTCCTCCCTCATCTCCCGCTTCCGCCAGGCGGACGATTTCCGGCGGTTTTGCTTCGTGGCCCGTCGTCAGGTGGTAATCCCGTGCCAGGCCGGGACCGGAAAGGAAACTCTCTATGCAACCGCGTCGGCCACAATAACATTCGGGCCCGGGTAATTCGTTTGATTCCGGCCACGGCAACGGGTTGTGTCCCCATTCACCGGCGATGGCATTAATACCGGCCTGCACCCTGTGGTCGATAACGATTCCACCGCCGACGCCGGTGCCGAGGATCACGCCGAACACGCTTGCCGTTCCCGCCGCGGCGCCGTCAGTGGCCTCGGACAGGGCAAAACAATTGGCATCATTACTTAACCGCACGGGGCGCGCGAGGATTCCCTCCAGGTCTTCCGCCAGCGGTTTGCCGATCAGGCAGACGGTATTGGCGTTCTTGATCCGGCCCGTTGCCAGTGAAACGGCGCCGGGAATGGCGACCCCGACTGTTCCGGACTGGCCGGTCCGCTCTTCCGTTTCGCGGACAAGATCCAGGACTGTCGCAAGTATCCGGTTGTAATCGTCTTTCGGGGTTACCCGCCGTTCGCGCAACAGGGTTTCACCGTTGCTGTCGATCGCCAGGATTTCGATCTTGCTGCCGCCGAGATCAATACCGATACGCACGTTGTTTATTTTCTCCCGGCTGCAATTTCGTCACCAGTTCAATGGTTGCCGATCTGCAAATCCTCTTCCACCTTGTGCCGTGTCTGGATGAAATCGCGATGTGAAACATAAATCAGGTCCGCGAGGCGGCGAATCATGTGTTCCTCCAGCGCATCCAGGTGCCGGTCGGAATAGGCGATCCGCCACAGGTATTCGACCACCTTGATTTTCTGTTCCTGGCTGCAATGACGCGCGATCAGGCTGGTAAACTGGTGATAATCCACGGCGTCATCGGCTTCTTCCGCAGCCAGGCGGAACAATTCGTCGGTCTCTTCCGTCGTCAGGTCAAATTCCTTCTGCAGGGTGTCACGGACCGTTTCACGCTCCACCTCGCGGATTTTGTGGTCCTGTTGCATCATTTCGATCAGGAGCGCTGCCGTGGCGAGTTTCAGTTGATGGTCCAGGTCCTCTTCCTGTTCGGGATGGATATTCTGTTCGAAAAAACTCTTGATGGTGTCCAACATGGCTGTATCTGGAAATGACCCGGTGAATTTCCCCCTATTCTGTATAATCCTGTAGTGATTTGCCAATTATCCGGCGGGAACAAGGGAACGTCGCGCGGAGTCGGGCAGTCAAATAAATGATTTTCTTAACAACCAAAAATAAGGAAACCTTCATGCGATTGCTTCTTGTACTTGTCTTTACCCTGCTGCCTGCCTCTGCAGCCTTTCCCCGGCCGCCCAATGTCGGCGATGTCGCGCCGGACTGGACGCTTGAGAACAAGGAAGGCGAATCCGTCAATTATTACGAGGCCAGTGAGGGCAAGGTCTCCATTGTCCTGTTCTGGGCGACCTGGTGTCCCTATTGCCGCAGCCTCATGCCGCACCTCGAGGTGATCTACCAGAATTACAGGAACAAGGGACTTGAATTCTATGCCATCGATATCTTCGAAGACGGCAAGATCGACCCGGTCGAATACTTCGAGAAGATGCAATTCTCTTTTACCATGCTGAAAGACGGCGACCTGGTCGCCGGGGATTACGGGGTCAAGGGCACGCCGGGACTGTTCGTAGTCGACAGGGACAAAAAGATCATTTACAGGAAACCCGTCGGTGTCAGTGACGTGCTGGTAAAACAGAATGTCGATCTGAAAGTCAAACAGGCACTGGCTAAATAATCACGGGAAAATAAACGGATAAAAATACACGGATGTGTTAAAGTAGGACATCCGGTAATACCTGACGGGTATCCGGAGCGTCATCTTTAGTTGTTAGTTCGCCTCGCTTGCATTACCTGCCTTGCATCGCAGCCTGTAATTGAGTCCAACTGTCCCTCCCTTTCGAGAGCCAATTACCGCATGCCGCAACGACCGGCCGATAGTAACAGCCGGTCACACAATCTATCCGTACCGGCCGATAATGTATCGGCGCGGGTGCGTTAACCTGCATAAGGGACACAGAATGACATTTGAAACACTTGGACTCTCCGATCCGATATTGCGCGCCGTGCGCGCAAGCGGCTATACAACTCCCACGCCGATACAGGAAAAGGCCATCCCGGCCATACTGGATGGTGTCGACGTCATGGCCGCGGCACAAACCGGTACCGGCAAAACCGCCGGTTTTATCTTGCCGTTGCTGCATAAGCTCAGTCAAAAATCACCGGTAAAAAGAAATCACGCGCGGGCATTGGTGCTCACACCCACGCGGGAACTTGCCGCCCAGGTACAGGAGAGCGTATTGACCTACGGCAAATACCTGCAACTTCGTTCTGCCGTTGTTTTCGGTGGCATTAATATCAGACCGCAGATCACGAGACTGCACCGTGGTGTCGACGTGCTGGTGGCAACACCGGGACGCCTGCTCGACCTCTATCAGCAAAACGCCATTCGCTTTGATGAATTGGAGATCCTGGTACTGGATGAAGCTGATCGCATGCTGGATATGGGCTTCATTCATGACATTAAGAAGATCATGTCCCTGTTACCCCGGAAGCGCCAGAACCTGATGTTCTCCGCGACTTTTTCAAAGGAAATCCGGTTACTCGCCAGGAAAATCACCAATGACCCGATCGAGATAGACGTCGCACCCCGAAATTCCACCCTTGACAGCATCTCGCAAAAGGTCCACCCCGTGGACAAGGCACGTAAGCCCGAATTACTCAGCCACCTGATCCGCAGGGAAAACTGGCACCAGGTCCTTGTGTTCAGCCGCACCAGGCACGGGTCTGACAAGCTGGTGAAACAACTGTCGCGGGACGCGATCAATGCCGTGGCAATACACGGCAACAAAAGCCAGCCGCAACGCACCAGGGCACTGGACAGTTTCAGGAACAACAGGATACAGGTTCTGGTGGCAACCGATATCGCTTCTCGTGGCCTGGACATCGACCAGTTACCGCATGTCGTCAATTTCGACCTGCCCCATGTCCCGGAAGATTATATTCATCGTATCGGCCGTACCGGTCGAGCCGGCGCCACGGGTCAGGCCATATCCCTGGTCAGCAGCGACGAGTTAAAGCAACTCAATGATATCGAACGACTGATTCAACGCACGATCGAACGGGAAGAAATCGAGGATTTCCAACCAGGTCACTTTTTATCCGGGGGAAACAGCGTCAACCCCGACGGCGACTGGAAAAGACCACATAAAACAGGGCGTAAAAATAACCAACGCGGCAAATCCGGCAAACAGAACGGCACAAAAAGCAAAAAAACAGGAAGCCGACACAGGCGTTCAGGTTCAGGTGCAGTGCCCATAATATGAATTTGGTAAGTGATATGAGAATTAATAACGTCAATCGTGTAAGATGACAATCGTGAAAGGAACTACAACATCAAAAATTACCCTTATTTAAAGACAGAGATTGCATATGAATACCATAATCCATAAAAGGAAACATCCCGAGGACGGCAGGATTACTTTTCCACATTTACAATGCTGGAATCCCGAAACGGAAACAGCCACCATCGCGGCACAGGTCAGCGGTAAACGGGTCTCCTGCAGGATATCCTATTCAGTACTGAAAAGCAGGTTTCCCGAAATAACCGGCACCCCCATGGAAACAGTTGAAAAGTACAGGAAAGAAGTTGAAGAAGCCGCCAGGAAACTGATTGAAAACAAGACCTATGAAAATGACGGTTCAATCAAAATCCGTTCCCGGGATCTCTCGTAAGAACCGGTAACAGGTCGAAATAAAATCAGGAATGTTTCTGCAGTTTCCCGAGTAGATCCATATCCATAATCCACAGGCAGAGCACCAATTGCAGGCCGGGAGTCTGCTCGCTGATCCAGCGCCTTTGCGCTTCGGGGTTATTTTTCAATTCTTTCAACCGGCGCACTCCTGCGCCAATCTCGTTGGTCATCTCGTCGGTGAGGTTCAGATCGGCGATATCCACCAATTGCGCCTGCTCGACAATTTCCTCGCCGAACAAAAAAGCCAGTTCCCCGGCCTCCTTTTCGGCCTCGTCAATATCCAGTTGCAGATCGTCGACCGGTTCGTCGTCCGCCATAAGCCAGGACCATCAATCTAGAGGCGCTTGCCAGCCAGCGTGGGAGCCTTGTCGGTACGGGTTTCCAGTTTCAGGAAACTGATCAGCCTGACGGTACCTTCCTCGTGCAGGGTCTCGTGTATTTGCTTCAGTGCGGCGAAGATATCATCCAGCTCACCCTCGATATCCGTTCCCGCAGCATGGGTCTCCAGGGTGAAATCATGCTCCCGGAGCAGCTCCACTACCCGCGTGACCTCCTTCCGCACGGAGGCACCTTCACCCAGTGGCACAACCTGTAATTCCGCCGTCGCTTTCATTGTAAAAATATGTTTTATGTTTCACGTTTTACGTTGTTTCACCATTCGCCACTTTTAACCTTTGCCTCGTTACTGGTCAGTTGTCATACTGGCGCACGCCAGTATCCAGTCAAACAATTAATAAATTCAGCCTTTTAACTTGTCGGTTGTTGGTTGTCAGTAGTCGGTAGTCAATACTCAGTCCTCATAACTTTATATTCCAGGTAACGTGACATCCTTCCCGTGCCGCCGCCTCGAGCATTTGGACCAGGGGAAAGGCACGTTGGCCGAGATTCACAAGTGTTTTTTCCCGGGATTCATTCCTTTCATCCGTGGCTTTCTCTGCCGGGCTGTCCTTTTCCACCGTCACCGCGCGCTTTAACTGCTCCAGCGCGGCCGGGATTTCCGCCGGCTTGATCCCGCCGGGCACAGTACCGCTCATTCCCATCATTTTCAGCAGTCGAACAGCCACGTCACCAAACATGGTGATATCACCGGAGGCCTCGCTTGAGAAAACAATCAACATAAAAACAGTTACAAGCTGCAAGTTATATGTAATAAGGTAAGTATAACAGATAATAGCCGGGCTTCTTGAGGAAGCCGGAATTCAGTCACACAATCCGTCTTACAGTCCTTGTATCTTGTAACTTATAACTTGTTACTGATTTATCGCTTTTTTCCATCCAGCATTGATCTTCGATCCAAGTTCCTCGAGCCGTTCTGCCGGGAGCTGTTCGTCCAGTTCCCGGAGCATGGCGTCTTCCTCCCGGTCTTCATGGTGCTCGAGCATCCCCTTGTAGGTTTTCTCCTTGTCCAGCAGGGCGATGATATTCCTGCGGCGGTCCGAGGCACCCAGTGATTCCGCGTGCAACCACTCCAGTTCCGCTGCTATATGCTCGTGCATGCGCCGAATCTTTACATGTTCCGTTTCATAGAGATCCAGGTTCCAGCGGCTTTTCCTTTCGATCCGGGCGAATTCCGGGAACAGGTGTTCCTCTTCCAGTTCCATGTGGGCGTCCAGGCAGGTATTGAATTGCTCCAGTTGCTCGATGGCATTCTCGAACTCCTCCTGCAGTAAATATTCCTGGTGCCGCATGAACAACTCGCGCAATTCGAGATGTTGTTTATGAATG
>DATIPP010000253.1:0-3602 GCA_035471825.1 Gammaproteobacteria bacterium | reverse complement strand
TCCCGACGGGGGCTTCCGCTTTCTGGCAGTAACGCAAATCGATGCGGCCGAAAAACATTCCCTCAGGTTACGTGGCGGAGAAAACAACCCCGTTTCCCTGCAACCCCTCCACTATCCCGAAAGCTGTCCGCATTGAGCCCGCGTCTGCCCGCCGAATGGGAACCGCAATCCGGCTTGTTGCTGACCTGGCCACACCCGGCCACGGACTGGCGGAACAACCTCGCCGGCGTGGAAGCCGTTTTCATGGAGATTGTCCGTCACACTGCAAATAACCAGTCCGTCATTATTGCCTGCCACAATAATGAACATGCCGAACACGTGGGTAACCAGCTCCGTGAACTGCACCTGCCTGCCGGCAGTTGGCGTATCTTTATCGCGCCGTCCAACGATTCCTGGGCGCGGGACCACGGGCCGATAACGGTCATGGATAATCACTCTCCCCTGCTGCTGGACTTTGAATTCAATGGCTGGGGAGGGAAATACCCGGCGGAACTGGATAACCGGATCACGCAAACCCTTCACCGCGCCGGCGCCCTCGGCAATACGACATTGCAACATTGCACAGTTGTTCTGGAAGGCGGCAGTATCGAGACGGACGGTCACGGCACATTGCTCGTGACAACCTCCTGCCTTTTATCACCGCAACGCAACGGTAATATGAATAAAGCACAAATCGAGATGAAACTGCGGAAACTGCTGGGCGCGAAACGGATACTCTGGTTAAACCACGGTCACCTGCAGGGTGACGATACCGACGGACATATCGATACACTGGCACGGTTTGTTAATCCGGAAACGATTGTGCATGTCGCGACCGATAATCCCGGCAATCCCGATTTCCGTGAATTGAAACTCATGGCAGGTGAATTGGCCGAATTACAACGTGCCGACGGACGTTACTACCAGCTGATCACCCTCCCCGTCCCACAGCTTAAAAACCCGGACGGCCTGCCATTGCCTGCGAGCTATGCCAATTTCCTGCTGGTCAACCATGCCGTGCTGGTACCGCTCTACCAGGTCCCGGATGATGACAGGGCACTGGCGATACTGGATGATTGCTTTCCGGATCACAGCATCATTGGTATAAACTGCAGGCCGCTGATTGAACAATGCGGCAGTCTCCACTGCGTAACCATGCAATTACCGGCAGGTGTCATTCCATGAAACAAACTCTCAGGGCGGCGGTTGTCCAGCATCCTTGTGGTGATGATCCGCGGGAAAACCTGGATCGTTCCATACAGGGCGTCCGGGATGCGGCCGGACAGGACGCGGCAATTGTCCTGTTACCGGAACTGCACCGGCTGCCGTATTTCTGCGTTACCGAGGATACAACCCGGTTCGAGCTCGCGGAGACGATCCCTGGTGATACCACCGAAACGCTCGGCAAGATCGCAAAGGAAACCGGCATCGTGATCATTGCATCAATATTCGAAAAACGCGCAAAGGGCATCTATCACAACACGGCCGTCGTTATTGACCATGATGGCGGTATCGCCGGTACCTATCGCAAGATGCATATCCCGGACGATCCGGGATTCCATGAAAAATTTTATTTCACGCCTGGTGACCAGGGTTTCTCACCCATCGAGACGAGCCTCGGCAAGCTGGGGGTGCTGGTCTGCTGGGACCAGTGGTTTCCCGAGGCCGCCCGGATCATGGCCCTTGCCGGGGCGGAGTGCCTGTTCTATCCCAGTGCCATCGGCTGGGACAGCACGGACGATGACGATGAGAAAAAACGCCAGTTGGACGCGTGGATAACGATCCAGCAATCCCATGCCATCGCCAACAATCTGCCTGTGATCGTCAGTAACCGTGTTGGCAATGAACCGGATCCTTCCGGACGGACAGCCGGCACCGGTTTCTGGGGATCGAGTTTCATCGCCGGGCCGCAGGGAGAAATCCTCGCCCGCGCACCCGCTGATTCTGAATCCGTTATTTGCGCGGATATTGATAAAAACAGGACGGAGGATCTGCGCCGTATCTGGCCCTATTTCCGCGACCGCCGTATCGATGCCTATCAGGACATTTCCAAACGAATCATCGAATGATTTTCCGGTATTTTCCTGTGCCCCTGATGTAGCCGTGATTATTGAATCCCCGTTCCGCCCGGCCTGGTGGTTGCGTAATTGCCACGCCCAGACGATCTGGCCGGCATTGCTCCGAAGATCCCCGCATGTCGAAACCGGCCGGGAACGATTGCGTTTGCCTGATAATGACTTCATTGATCTCGACTGGACGACGGGAAAGGACGGTCCTGTTGTTATAGTCATGCATGGCCTGGAGGGATCGATCCATTCGCAATATGCAAAAGGACTGTTATCGGCATTACACCGCCATGGATACCGCGCAGTCCTGATGCATTTCCGGGGTTGCAGCGGTGAACACAATCTCATGCCCCGCAGTTATCATTCCGGTGAGACCACTGACCTGCGATTTGTCATTGCATCAATCCGGGACCGCTTTCCGGATTCCGGACTGGCACTGGTTGGCTTCTCACTGGGCGGTAATGTCGTGTTGAAGTATCTCGGTGAATCCCGATCTGATTCGGACATTGATACAGCGGTTGCCGTCTCGGTACCCTTCGATCTGGCGGAGGGTGCCAGGCGGCTTAACCGGGGTTTCTCGAAGCTGTACCAGTGGCATTTACTGAACAGATTACAGAACAAGGTCGTCGACAAGTTTCGTTACAGGGATGATGCACCTTTTGACCTGCATGACGTGACGTGCTGGAATGATTTCAGCAGTTTTGATACCCATGTTACGGCAGCCTTGCACGGTTTCCGGGACAGCAATGATTATTACTCGCAATCCAGCAGCCGGCGGTTTCTCAGCCGTATCGAGACACCGACGTTAATCCTGCACTCCCTTGACGACCCGTTTCTCTCGCCAGAGGCCATACCGGATGAGAACGAAATATCGAACCAGGTGACGCTGGAACTCTCAAAGAAAGGAGGCCATGTCGGTTTTATAAGCGGTAAAATCCCCTGGCGCCCGCGATACTGGGTGGAGGAACGGGTACCGGAGTTTCTCAATCAACAATTTGCACAACGAAGAAAATAATATGAATGCTTTCCTAACATCACGCTGGAGTTACGCCGCCCTGTTACTGGTCTGTGGCGGACTGCTCGGGTTCGGTCTTTTCCTGGAACATGTCAGGGGACTTGAACCCTGCCCGTTATGCGTCTTTCAGCGACTGGCATTCATGGCAACGGGCGTGGTGGCGCTTGTTGCTTTGCTGCACGGGCCCGGACGTGTCGGCGGTCTGGTTTATGCTTGCCTGGTTTTTATCACATCGATTACAGGTGCGACGATTGCCGGACGCCAGGTGTGGCTGCAACATTTGCCGGCAGACCAGGTACCGGCATGCGGGCCGGGCCTGGATTACATGCTGGAGGTATTCCCCCTGCAAGAAGTGCTGCAGATGGTTTTTTCCGGTTCGGGTGAATGTGCCGAAGTGCAATGGCGCTTCCTGGAACTCAGTATCCCGGAATGGAGCCTGGCCTGTTTTGCCGGCTTTATCATCCTCGCCGTGATGCAATGGCTTGCTTTCAGAAAAACAACTGCAACCTGAGCGTTCCCTCCACCTTCCCCAAAGAGAGGAG
>DATIPP010000252.1:0-2443 GCA_035471825.1 Gammaproteobacteria bacterium | reverse complement strand
GGTTTATTGATTTTTGCTGGTATGTGATTGTGCGGGATTATAGGGCAGTTTACGAACGGACTAAAATCAGTCTGCGGATACGGACCGGAAACCGCGGTCCGGGCAGGGTTTAAGTTGATATAAATCAGGCTATAATCTGGATTTTTATGTTCCGATTACCAGCCCGGCAGTCATGCGTATAACCTCACAATAAATCACTCATCTTTGGGGAGTTCTCATGAAAAAACTTTTGTTTCAACTGGATACTGATCCGCATTTCGCGGTGTTTGATACCGTTGTCGGCTATGACGGTGGCGCCGATCACGTCATC
The DNA here is from genome assembly GCA_035471825.1 of Gammaproteobacteria bacterium. Classification (GTDB taxonomy): domain Bacteria; phylum Pseudomonadota; class Gammaproteobacteria; order Eutrophobiales; family Eutrophobiaceae; genus DATIPP01. The sequence goes on along the minus strand of DATIPP010000252.1, from coordinate 2,133 downwards.
GGCCACAGTGGCTGCACACCGGAAAACGTGACGCCACTGGTCGAGGGCACGATATTCACACGCGCACCGAAAGAAAAGAAAAACACAGCAATTTTTGTCGGCGGCAGCGATATGACGGCGGGCGAGGAACTTTTCAAGGCGGTACAAAAAGTCTTTTTTGCCGATTTCCGTGTCTCGATCATGCTGGACAGCAACGGCAGCAATACCACAGCCGCGGCGGGCGTGGCCAAGTTACTGAGCAGTGGACAACTATCCGGCAAAAAAGCCGTGATCCTGGCCGGTACCGGACCGGTCGGACGCCGTGCTGCTGTCATGCTGACCAGAGAAGGTGCCGAGGTTTCGATCACCTCCCGCAAGATGGCACGGGCCAAACAGGCCTGTGAGGACATCAGGAAAAGCTTTGACGTGGAAGTAACGCCGATCGAGGCAACAGACAACGACGCGCGCGGCAAGGCTATCGCGGAAGCGCAGGTCGTCTTCGCAACCGGCGCCGCCGGCGCGGCATTAATCAACGAATCGCACTGGAAAGAAAACAGTAATATTGAATTGATGGCCGATGCCAATGCTACACCACCTCTAGGAATTGAAGGTGCGGACATGCTGGACAAGGGCAAGGAACGGCATGGGAAGATAGTCTGGGGCGCCATCGGCTTCGGCACCCTGAAACTGGCATTGCATCGTGCCTGCATCGAAAAGTTGTTTGAAAGTAATGATCAGGTATTCGACGCTGAAAATATCTTTGATCTTGCCAAGACCATGGCCTGAAGAATGCAACCTACCGCACGCTGTCCCCGCCGGTCCGACAGGAACGATGCGATGATCCGACCGGATCTCCGTTGCACCTGTTTTCTGTTACTGGCCTGTCTGATGTTTTCAATCCCTTTGGCGGTGAATGCCACGGATTTTGAAAAGGGGCGCGCGGCCTACCAGGCAAAGGATTACGAAAAGGCATTTGAAATCCTGAAACCGCTCGCCGAGGAAGGAAATTCGCAGGCCCAGGTCACGCTTGGCATTATGTACGACTACGGACACGGCGTGAAACGCGATCCCGCTGAGGCGCTGAAATGGTATATAAAGGCCGCCGAACAGGGAATTCCCGTCGTACAGCACGATGTCGGCGTCAAATATTTCCAGGGTGCCGGGGTGGAACGCGATTACCTGGAAGCGTCAAAGTGGTGGGAACTGTCGGCCAATGCGGGCCTGGCCGATTCTCAATTCAATCTCGGTCTGCTCTATTACCGTGGACTGGGCGTGGAAAAGAACAACGAGAGAGCGGCCGAGTTGTTCCGGCAGGCCGCCGAACAGGGCAATGGCCATGCTCAATACAGTCTCGCCGTGATGTATGCATTCGGACAGGGCATGAAGAAAGATTACGAGCAAGCCTACAAGTGGTTCAGTGAGTCCGCCAATCAGAACGTGGCACAGGCACAATATAATCTGGGTATCTTCTACGAAAACGGTTACGGCGTCGAACGGGACATGACAACGGCGCGCCAATGGTACGAGCGGGCCGCCGACCAGGGCCTGGCTGAAGCGAAGAACAAACTCGCAGAACTCGACACAGCCGGGGAGGCACCGGTAACAGCGGATGCGGAAGAAACTGTTCCGGAAATATCGCCTTCGGCAAAGGCACCCCCGCCAGAACCGGAAACTGACACCGCCATGATGACAGCGGAGGTCATGGTAGGAAGTGAATCGGCGGACTCATCCGGGATTAGCAACGAGTGGGCAATGCAACAACGTCCGGATTCCTACACTTTGCAACTCGCCAGTGTATTAAATGAAAAAGACATCGTAAAATTTATCCGAAACCACAATATAGAAACAAAAACAAAATATATTCGTGTATATGTTAAGGAGAAAACCCGTTACTCAGCTATTTATGGGGTTTATGACAGCTATGAAGCTGCGGAAAATGCAAAGAACGAATTACCGGATAAACTCAGGAAAGGCAATCCATGGATCAGGAATTTTGGAGTGTTACAGAAATTATTGCAGAACTAGATTCCCGGCTGAAAGTTGCCACTGAATTATCCATGAACCGAATGCAAGCCAATGTTACGTTTTAACGAGTTGTTGACCAGCGAGGGCGAAGAGCTTGTAAAAACATTCTATGTCTTCATTGACCTGGAT
>DATIPP010000251.1:0-6778 GCA_035471825.1 Gammaproteobacteria bacterium | reverse complement strand
CCCATCTCGGCATAGCGATAACCGGCAGTCAGCGTGGATGGTATGGCGTGTCCACAACCCGCGCGTGTAATGGCGGTTTTGGCAACCGGGTCATCGCGGTGATCTTCCGGCAGCATCATGCGGGCGAGATTCATTTTACCGCCGCCGATATGGGTATGAATATCGATCGCTCCGGCCATGACCACCTTGCCGCGGATATCATAGCTTTTGTTGATTTTTGTATTGTCGGAAGGCTTGCGGGTGATCTTGCCGTCCAGAATATAGATGTCCCGTTTTTCACCGTTGATCCCGTGGACAGGATCGTAGACTGTGCCGCCGGTTAATTTGATTAACATACGTTATCCTGACTGGAGTGTGTTCAGTATTTGATGAAGGACATTGCTCACGGAGGACCTCCCTGTTTCCCTGAGTTGTTTCAGGGGCAGGGACACGACACTGTCTGTTCGAATCAGTTGCCCGCCGTGGTCAAGTCCCGGAATACCTGTTGGGATGAAAACAGTCGGCCTGGGTCCACTCACGGCGGTATCGGACAATACGATTCTCGGTATCCTGGCATTGGGAGGCTTGACGACTGAATTAAATGACGAGATCCAGAGCATGGCATCGATTTCCTTTCTTTTCAGGACATTCCGGGTCGAGTATTTGTACGGATCAAACTCGGGATAACCCTTGCCGTAATTCACTCTCAGTGGATACCCGTTCAGCCACGTACTGACATTGTGGGCCGTGACGCCGCCATCGTTGCCACCCAGCGAGAAACCGGCAAACCGTGTTTCCCGGTTGAGGTATTTGATCAGTTCGGAGAGAGCTTCAACCGTCAGTTCGGCGTGTGGAAAGTCAAGTTCCCCCGGTGCCCAGACGATAACACCGTAACGCGCCTGCTTGAGTTTCCCGGCCAGTTTCTGTAAGTCCGCCAGTTTGACGCCGGCGACGGATGCCAGGTCGATTTCATTACCGACCACGAGCGCGTGCAGTGTCGCGACTATTTCGCCGATTTGTTCCTGCTTGCACTGGATAACATCGGCATTGCGGGTTGAACGGTTTTTCCCTTTTGCCGGTTTCAACTTGTCGCCGAGATAGATAATTTCCCGCTGATCGAGTTTCCTGTTGAACATGGCGGACTCGTTCCAGATAACTCTTTCAAAGAAACGCGGAAAGTTGGTAATACCGTCGGTACCGGCAAACAGTATCAGGTCCGCCCGGTTTTTTATCTCTGCCATGGTTGTCGTCATCCAGCCACGGTCCTGCAATACGCGTATATTCCGGATCGCACCTGTGCTGTGCATGTGATCGACGACTGCCCCGGTTTTCTCAGCAAGATGCATCGCAGCGCGCGATCCATTGACATCCGTACCGAGGCCAGCGATGAGTGGTTGCCTGGATTTTTTCAGAATACGTACCGCTTCCTGGACAGCTTCGTTCAGACTGACCGGCTTACCTTTAATCTCCGGCTCGAGATTGACCGGTGGCTGTTCGAAATGCTGTTTGGCAAGTTGACAGCCGTTTTTCCGGATTGCCAGTGATCCCTTGTTGTTATGAATAACCAGGTCATCGCAGAGAAGGCTGCAAAAAGGGCAGGGTACGTCGTGATAGGTTGTCATGGCGTTATTTTTTGCAGTCATGGCTCAGTCTGAATGTCGGCTATTGAAAATATGGATAGCCTTTCAGACTACCGCGTCATTATACGTTATTATTATCTGCGCAAATTAATGCGGCGCACAACCACTTTCCCGGAAAGAATGCCAGGCATTTATTCCATTAATAACAATGGGTTATAAAATACAACCCATATCAAGGATAATGTTAATAATAATGGTTCGGGCAGGTTATTTGCAACCGTCACACACGGCCCGGTTGCCGGCGAGAAGTTTCGTGATAGCCGGAGAATCACTTGATAACGGCCAGCATTTCCTCGACCGAGGTGAATTTTTCACGCGGTTTGCCGTGCGGTTCACCGCGTTTGATTTCGGCTTCATCGATCCTTTTCCAGTCCGGGTAACGGACAAACCGGATACCCCGTTCTTTCAGTAGTGGTAACAGGCCTTCAATACCCGCCTTTTGATCCGTAGCGGGGAGATCGGGAACATCTTCCAGCAGTGCATTGACTGTGGCGACACTGTCGGCACGATTGGTGCCGATAATCCCGGTAGGCCCGCGTTTAATCCAGCCGGCGGTATACAGTTGCGGAACGATCTCGCCGTTGTCCGTGATACGGCCATCAGTATTGGGAAACACGCCGCGCTTGTCATCGAATGGGACGCCCTCGATCGGTACACCGCGGTAGCCGATGCTCCGAAACAGGATTCCTGTTTCCAGTTCGATCTTTTTTCCCGTCCCTTTGGCGGACTGTTTGAAGGGTTCGCCTGACAGTTCGTTAATCTCCAGGATGACTTTTTCCAGGTGACCGTCGCCTTCCAGTGCCACCGGGCTTTGCAGAAAACAGAAATGACAACGTTTGGATTTATCCGACGGGGAGCGTTCGGAAAATTCCCTGAACAGATTGTAGACTTTCAGGTTGCCTGCGTTGGATTTATCGGCCAGTTCCTGTTCACTGGCCTCGTTCAGGACCAGGTCCCCCTTGTTGACTACCGGATCACAGTCTGCCAGTTCGCCGAATTCGCGCAATTCCTTGGGAGTGAACTTTGCCTGTGCCGGGCCCCGGCGGCCGATCACGTAAATGTTTTTGATTTTACTCTCGGCCAGGACATCCAGTGCATGCCGGGCGATATCCGTGTGCTTGAGTTCGTCCACCGTCTTGGCCAGTATCCGGCTGACATCGGCCGCGACATTCCCCTGGCCGATAATGACTGCGTTTTCATGGCTGAGATCAAATGTCCGGTCACGGTAATCCGGGTGGCCGTTGTACCAGCCGACGAATTCGGTTGCCGTGTAACTGCCGTCCAGGTCTTCACCGGGGATTCCCAGCTTCCGGTCCGTTTCCGCACCGCAGGTGAAAATAACGGCATGATAATGCCGGCAAAGTTCATCCACGCTCAGGTCGCGGCCGACAGTTACGTTGCCCAGGTAATTGAATTCCCCGGAATTACTGGCGATCTTGTCATACAGCAGGATGGCCTGCTTGAGCTTGGGATGATCCGGAGCAACGCCGTTACGAACCAGCCCGTAGGGGGCGGGCAACCTTTCGATCATGTCTATCCTGACATTGGGATCGGACTTGATGAGTGCCTCGGTGGCGTAAAAACCGCTGGGCCCGCTGCCGACTATGGCAACTTGCAGGGGATTATCGGCGGATCCTGGCTGACTCATTATTCTTCTTCTCCAATTTTGGAACTATCAGGTATTCACTTACTAGTAACTAATTGCTGGTATCTGGTAATTTTTGTACCAGATACCAACAACCAGTTACAGTATTTAAAATCCGAGTTCGGCTTTACGCTCTTCCGCGCCCGGTAACGGTTCCATCTGTTCATCGCAAACCGGCAGGTTCGGTGCCCGCTCGGCGTTGATGGCGATCCATTCTTCCTTGTCTTCCGGTATATCATCGCCTTCGTAGATGGCCTGGACCGGGCATTCCGGTATGCAGGCGCTGCAGTCAATGCAGACATCCGGATCGATATACAGCATTTCATCGTCGTAATGAAAACAGGCCACCGGGCAAACGGTGACGCAATCAGTAAAACGACAGCCCTTGCAGTTATCAGTTACGATTGTGGTCATTTCAACCTCCTCTTTCCGCTTTTCAGCAGTAGTTTTCCTGCGTTATGTGTAAAGGCGCACCTTTTTACTTTATCCCGCAAAGATCAAGATTTCTCCGCGATTCAGCTCCACGGCATCGCCACACCAGCGCTGGTACTCTCCCTCCAGTTGTTCCTCCTGGACCGGCAGACCGCGCGTCACGGCATATTGCAGGAACAACCGCATGAACGTGGGTTGATAGAGGCAGGAATAGCTGAAGGTCGGCAACAGTTCGGGTTGTTGCATGGTAACGATGGAGCCGCGTTTCATCCCGGCGCCGGCGCGTATTCCGGGTTCACCCAGCACCAGGATCGTGCCGGCGTTCATGTTGACGCCGGCAAAGTCGCCGCAATTGCCGCCGATCATAATCATGCCGTTCCGCATGGCGTGGCCGATCTCGTTTCTGGCATTGCCGTGAATTATGATCTCGCCACCCTGCATGCCGACGGTGCTGCCGCGATAGGCACTGCCGACCATGTGGCCGGCATCGCCGGAAACCGTGATCCGGCCCCCGGTCATTTCCGGGCCGACCCAGTCGGCGGCATTTCCATGGACGTGGATCTCGCCGCCGGACATGGCCGCCCCCAGGTGGGCGCCGACATTGCCCTCGATCCGGACCGTTCCCGATTGCATGGCGGCCCCGATATATTTAATGCGTGACAGGTCGCCCTCGAGTTGCAGTTCGCCGTTACCCTGGCCGCTCACCTTGAAAAAGTCACCCACCTCGGCCTTTTCATTGCCGTGCTGCACATTGATGGCCGCCACGGCGTCTGCATCCAGGCCGTTGGTGGACTCGGGACTCAATAACTCGGCTTCTAGTGGCACTTCCGGCAGGGTATGCAAGTTCAATTGCAGGCTCATGTTAATCCACCAGGTCCTTCAGGTTGATCTTGAACTGGCCAAGGTTGCCGCCGTAGTTGCCGGCCGTGATCTGCTTGATACCAGGCTTGACGGCCGCGTGCAGACCGGCACGCATGGCCTTTGATACCGCGTCGACATCCAGTCCGTCGATAACGATTTCCAGGACCGAATTTGCCGCCTCCGGAATACTGGAAGCAGTTGCGCCGCGCAGCGTGGGACAATAGGCATCATTGGTCGATGCAATGAGTGACTTGTATTTTGATCCCACCTTGCTGCCGCTGCGCACGACGCCGTCTGGGAAAGGCAGGATAATACCTTCCACCTCGCGCATGGCTTTCGTGGCCGCTTTTGCTGCCCGCAATACGGTCTTCAGGTTTTTCCCCAGTAACAGGATATTGCCGCCACCCACGGCCGGCTGGATCGAAAATGACTCATCCACGACAAATTCCCCGTCCATGACCGGTATGCGCCAGAGGCGGCGTCCATTCAGCTTTTTGCTGATCTGGAAACCGTCACCGAAATACCGCAGTTGGCCGCCCACAACCACGGTATCTTCGGCATCAAGACCATTAAAACAGGCCGTTGTCGGGCAAGTCATGACGCATTGGCCAACGCGTTCCACCAGGCGCTTCCCCAGACTGTCCTTGTCCGGCGTGAACAACAACACGCTCACACCAGGTCGGCGATCGGGTGTTTCTTCTGTTGACAGTTCCCGTTCAATACCGGCCTCGCATTTGCACCCGATGACGGATGTAGCAAAGCCGGTCATGGAGCGTGCCGCTGCATCCGCCCATTGTTTCGTTGCCGCGGTGATGACAATACGGCTGCCCCACATCTTGAATGCCTCGGCATAGGTATCGACGATCTCCGTGGACTTGATTTTCATCAGTTCTGTGTCTCAATAATCTCGTGATCGTGCAGGTACTGATCGCCAACAGCGTAGTTGTCGAATTCAATGGAGTAGTAATTTTCAAAAAACGGCCGGACTGTCTCGGCAATGGTTTCGTCGTAAGCCGGTGCCACGTGCAGTATCTTGCCGAAATGATCGCCGACAAATTCGTGGTCCCGGATAATCATCTGCCCGCTCTTGATCACGTAACGTGGGGCATTGAACATCATCTCCCGGTCTTTCATGTCATCGTAAATGGTAACGTCTGCATCCGCACCCGGGCCGAGATGGCCCTTGTTTTTCAGTCCCAGCGCCCGTGCCGGTCCGGCCCTGGATATAATTGCTATCTCGTTCAGGGAATATTCCCGGTCCAGGTCCTTGAGCTGCGTTTTATTGATGGCTTTCTGGTTTACCTTTTCGATTTCTTCCCGCCTAAATTCACGGTCCATTAACAAGCGGATCAGTTTTGGATAACACATGAACGAGCCACCATTGGGATGATCGGTAGAAAGAATGATGCGCCAGGGATCTTTGGAAAGTAAAAACAGCTCCAGGCCGATGGCCCACTGCAGTGCATGGACGTAGACGTGTTCCTGGTAATTGAACGGAATAATACCACAACCGCTTTCGCACTCCGTGTCGGCATTGATCCACTTGCTTTTGCTGAAACCGCGCAGTAAATATGCCAGCGGTGCATCGGCCGTCATGATGGTGGCCTTGCCGAACATGACCTGGCCGACGTCACAGGTGATGTTCTCGTGTGTATTGACGTATTCGGCGATCTCGGCCGCTGCGGAAACCGGGTTCTTGCCAAGCTCGCCGCCGTAACTGTGAAACTGGATGTGGGCCAGGTGCAGTCGCTGGTCGCCGGCGGTCTTCATGGTCTCCAGCGTGGTCTTGTAATTGCCGCTGTGACCGAGATTATTACAGTGGATGTGCGGAGGGTGGGGGAGTCCGAGATCGTTGACGGTTTTAACGAAGGCCTCGATGATCTGCCGGGGGGTTATACCAAGGGTCTCGCTTTCCTCGTCGATGTTGGCCACGTTGGAATTACGCTTGCCTTTCCAGGGTTCGTCGCCACCGGGGTTGACCAGCTTGGTGGTGTAGGCCTTTGTGGAATTGATCCACCAGGCAACGGCCTGGCGGAATTCCTCCATTCGCTTGTCGCGTAGCAGTTCTTGCAGGAAGATATTGTTTCCCAACAGGACGTAAAAACCCTTGTCGATGACGGGTGTATCGTGCAGTTCCTCGAGGGTATGACGGGCGCCGATGGGTGTAACGGCCGCCTCCATGGCCGTGGTATATCCCAGCGTCGCGTAACGGTAACCGGTC
>DATIPP010000250.1:0-6139 GCA_035471825.1 Gammaproteobacteria bacterium | reverse complement strand
ATAATTGCAGATCCTGTGTAATCCTGTCCGAATGAGTCAGCACAAACAGGACAGTTATTACAGGCGAGTATTTTTCATCAGCTTACTCGCATTTGCCGGCATTTCATTCGTCCTGTTTTATCTTTATCTTTACCCGTCATGGGCGTTCTTCGATACTGATGCAAATTCTGTATTGCCGGAACAGTCAATGATTGATCTGAGGGAAAACCTGGAACAGCACGTTTATGTCCTGGCGGAAGAGATCGGTGAAAGGCATTTCCAGGACCCTACGGCCTTGATCGCGAGTATTGATTATATTCGCAAGCGATTCGCAGACTCAGGTTACAATCCCGGACACCATACATTCGGTGGCGGGCCATACCACAATATCGTTGCCGAGTTACACGGTCACGGAAATTTGCACGAGGTTCTGGTTATAGGTGCACACTACGACACGGTCTGGCACTCACCCGGCGCAGATGACAATGCCTCGGGTGTCGCGGCACTGCTCGAGATCGCCCGTTTATTGTCAAATGAATCTCATCAAAGGACATTACGTTTCATAACTTTCGCCAACGAGGAACAGCCGTTTGCCGAGGGCGATGAAATGGGTAGCCAGGTGTATGTCCGATCTCTCAAGGAAACAAACGATTCCGTCGTAGCTATGTTTTCCCTCGAGATGCTGGGGTATTACAGCGATGAAAAAGGATCGCAGCGATATCCCTTTCCATTGAACTGGATATACCCTGACAGGGGATTTTTTATAGGATTTATCTCGAACCTGAAATCGACCGCATTACTTTTGCGATCACTGCATCATTTTCGACGGGCGGCGACTTTCCCGGTACAGGGACTTGCAGTCCCGGAAAAACTTGTACCGGATATCCGCCGTTCCGACCATGCTTCTTTCTGGGACGCCGGTATTCCTGCCCTGATGATCACGGACACGGCCAATTTCCGTAACAGGTATTATCATTCCATTGGTGACACTCCTGAGACGCTTGATTATGACAGCATGACCCGGGTTGTAGCGGGGCTGGTTTCCATGTTGCGGTCGCTGGCCAATCCGCGCTGAGGATTTCAAACTGCTGCGACATATCGTAATATAACGAACAACAATAACCATAATAATTACCCGGAGCTTTTCATTAGTGAAAATCATCATTGCACCCGATTCATTCAAGGAAAACCTGACTGCCTTGCAGGTGGCATCTCATATGGAGAAAGGTATCAAGCAGGCGCTGCCACGCGCGCGTTGTATCAAGGTACCGATGGCGGACGGTGGTGAAGGTACCGTCCAGTCACTGGTTGATGCGACTGGTGGCAGGATCATCAGGAAGACAGTAACGGGCCCCATGGGCAAGAAGGTCAATGCCCGTTACGGCATGCTGGGTGATGAAACTACGGCCGTCATTGAAATGGCGGAAGCATCGGGACTGCCATTGGTAAAAAAAGCCGAACGCAATCCCCTCAAGGCAACAAGTTTTGGCACAGGTGAACTGATCATTAATGCCCTGGATAAAGGCGCAAGGAAGATCATTATCGGCCTGGGTGGTTCCGCGACTGTCGACGGCGGTTCCGGCATGGCCCAGGCGATAGGTGTCCGTTTTATCACTGATAAAGGTAAAGAGATCAGTACGCACGGTAGTGGCGGCATGCTTAACACTATTGCGGACATCGATGTATCCGGTGTTGACAAGCGTATCAAAAAAACGGAGTTCATTATCGCCAGCGATGTGACCAACACTCTGCATGGCAAACTTGGAGCGGCCCATGTATTCGGTCCGCAGAAAGGAGCAACACCGGCGATGGTCAAAACCCTGGATGCCAACCTGAAACATTACGGTTCGATCATAAAGAAAACGTTGAAAAAGGATATCAGCAAGCTGAAAGGTGCGGGCGCTGCCGGCGGGCTGGGTGCCGGTCTTGTCGCCTTTACCGACGCAAAGATGAAACGGGGCGTCGAGCTTGTCGTGGAACTGACGGGATTGCCCAAATACCTCAAGGGAGCAGACCTTGTAATTACCGGTGAAGGCCGGGTCGACTTCCAGACGGCATTCGGAAAAACACCGGCAGGCGTTGCCGCCGCTGCCCGCAAGGCGGGTGTTCCCTGTGTTGCCATCGGTGGCAGCCTTGCGGACGATGCCAACGGTGTATTCAAACATGGTATCGATGGTCTCGAGAGCGCCGCCGCGAGGGACATGGATCTTGCAGAGGCAATCGCCAATTCTCCACGCCACCTGGAACTGGCGGCGGAACGCGTCATGCGGCTGTTGCTCCTGGGCAGAAAAATGGCGCGGAAACGAAAATAATCCCGGCCGGGATGTAGCGTTCAATAATTAAGCCGGAACCGTTTCAGAAACGGTAATGGACTGACAACAATCATGCATTTCTCGAAATTTGCCACTCGGTTTTCTTCCGAATCCGGGATCGTTAATTTGATGTACGATCTCGGCAGCGCCATGGCGGGAGACGCAGAGGTGCTCATGCTTGGCGGTGGCAATCCCGGGCATATCCCGGCCGTACAACAGTATTTTCATGAACGCATGCAGCGCATCCTCGAAGACCCTGCGGAGTTCGCCCATATCATCGGCAACTATGATTCACCACAGGGTGAAAAAAAGTTTATCGAGGCATTGGCCGAGTATTTTCGTAAGGAGTCCGGATGGGAGATCACCAGCCGGAATATCGCGCTGACTGCCGGCAGCCAGGCCGGGTTTTTCCTGTTGTTTAACATGTTCGGCGGTGAATACGGAGACGGCAGTCACAAACGTATTCTGCTTCCGTTGACGCCGGAATATATCGGCTATTCCGATGTCGGCCTGGTGGATAACCTGTTCACTGCAAGACGTCCGCTCATCCATAAGATGGATGAGCATACATTTAAATACCACATCGATTTTGACCAGTTGAAGATCACGAAGGATATCGGGGCGCTCTGTGTCTCACGACCGACGAACCCGACGGGCAACCTGTTAACGGACGACGAAATGGAACAGCTGACGGGTCTCGCCGGTGAGGCCGGAGTCCCGCTTATTATCGATAACGCTTACGGGATGCCATTTCCGAATATCATATTCACCGAAGCCCGTTTGAACTGGGATGAGAATACGATCCTTTGCATGAGTCTGTCCAAGCTGGGTCTTCCCGGTGCCAGGACGGGGATTATCGTCGCCCGCGAGGAAATCATCCGGGCACTGACCAACATCAACGCCGTGTTGAATCTTGCCCTGGGCAGTTTCGGCCCGTCACTTGCCCTGGATCTGGTCAACAGCGGTGAGATCTCGCGTATCAGCGAAATGTTGATAAAACCGTTTTACAGGCAAAAGGTGGAACATGCACTGGCCCTGTTCCGGCGCGAGCTGGACGGCGTTGAGTATTATATTCACAAGGCGGAAGGTGCCATTTTCCTCTGGCTCTGGTTGCCGGGCATGCCCATCAGCGCGGAGGAACTCTATCGCAGGCTCAAGTCACGCGGCGTACTGATAATTCCCGGGCATTATTTTTTCCCCGGCCTGGAAGAGGACTGGACACATAAACATGAGTGTATCCGGGTTACCTATTCCATGCAGGACGAGGTCGTGGAAGAGGGCGTGAAAATTATTGCCGGGGAAATCAGGGCGGCATTCGATCAGGAAAAATAGTCCGTAAACCGGATCCCGACGGAAAACAGTTTTTCAAGCAGCGGCTTCTTGCGAACATAACGGATTTCATAGGCATCCATGCTGGATGTCGCCTGACCCAGGTAATCATCACTTGTTCTGAGTTCGTCAACCAGTTTCAACTCCAGTGCCCGCTTTCCATACCAATGCTGCCCGGTTGCAATCTTGTCGATATCGACCTGGTTCCGGTTTTCTGCGACAAATTCCTTGAAGAGTTCGTGGGTTTCCTCGATCTCCTGTTTGAATCTTTTTCTGTCTTCATCTGTGTTTTCACCAAACAGGGACAGTGTGCGCTTGTATTCGCCGGCACTTACCTGTTCGAAGTCGATATTGTGTTTTTTCAACAGGCGATAAAAGTTGGGAAGCTGGCCCAACACACCGACAGAACCGATAATCGCAAAGGGTGCTGCAATGATATGATCGGCTACGCAGGCCATCATGTAGCCTCCGCTGGCGGCAACCTTGTCCACGGCTGCGGTCAGGTGGATATTCCTGTCACGGATACGCCGGAGTTGCGATGCAGCCAGCCCATAACCATGGACTGTCCCACCGGCACTCTCAATACGTACAAGCACCTCGTCTTTATCAGTTGCAACGGTCAACAGGGCCGTAATTTCCTCGCGCATGGATGCGACTTCTGTCGCCTTGATATCACCCTTGAAATCAAGGACAAAAAGTCTTCCGGCCGGCGGTTCCTTGCCGGATTGACCGCCTTTCTTTTTATGCCGGGCCTTGAATTCCTTGATTGATTGTTTGAATTCCTTCTTTCCCTGAACATGTGACTGCATTACCAGGTTCATGTTTTCGAACCTTCTGTTGATGTTTTTTACTTCCAGGTGTCCGTCGTCATCCTGTTTCGATCGCGAGATGAATATAACAACGATTCCTGCAATCAGTAACAGGAAAAAAACAAATGTTAAAAGCTTGGCCAGAAATATTCCGTAATCAGTCAAAAATTCCATGAATTAATTCCTGTATGCTTGATTAAACTGTTTTTAATATCGAATCAGGCGGTGTTCTTCATGATCCATTCAATTCCCATGATCAATTCGCTGGCCTTCTGGAACCGTTCGTTCGGTTCCTTGGCAAGGAGACCGTCTATCAGGGGCTGATAGATGGAGAATTCACCCTCCAGTTGCGGAATCGGGCTGTTCATGTGGGCGTGAATCAACTGGGCAATGGAGCCGGCCTTGTAAGGGCGGGAACCTGTCAGCATTTCAAAAAAGATAACACCAAGACTGTAGAGGTCGCTGCGGTTGTCGATTTGACCGCCGGAGCCCTGTTCGGGACTGATATAATAGGGTGTGCCAACAACGGCATCTCCGATCGTAATATCAGTAGTCTCGTCCAGAACTTTTGCCGCACCGAAATCGGTAATGACCAGCGTATTGTCGTCATTAAACAGGATATTCCCCGGCTTCAGATCCCGGTGCACAATATTCAGTTTGTGCGCTGCCTCCAGCCCCATCGCAATCTGGTGCAGGTATTCCAGTGCATCATCGGGAGTGATCCCTTCACAGATACGGGAAGAGAGATCGCCATGGGGCAGGTATTCCATGGCAATATAAGCGAAATCCGAGGCAAAGGCACGTTCAAAAATGCGGATGACATGCGGATGAACGAGGTTCGATATCAGGTTGTATTCCTGGATGAACCGTTTCAGTGATTGCTGATCTTCCTGGCCGGTCAAAAACATGACCTTGAGCACGACCATTGAATCGTCTTCCTCGCTTTTTGCCAGCAACACCGTCGACATACCGCCCTTGGCCAGTTCCCTGATAATGGTATAGCCGGGTATGACCAGTCCTTCATCTTCTTTCTTGTTGACGATACCGATATCGGTGGTGAGGTCAAAAAAATCCGTATCATCTTCGATGTTGGTAACGGGAAGTCGTGTGCCGGTTTTATCGGCAGCCATTTCGAGTGAATCGGTAATTTTTTGCAGAACATTCCGGGTGTTTATTTCCGATTTAATAATATAATTGCTTGCACCCACTCGCATTGCATTGATAGCAATGTTTGAATCCTGTGTGCTATCCAGCAGCAGAATGATTGGCGGTACATGCGGTTGTTTAACCAGTGACTGGATCAGGTGCAGCCCGTTCTGGCCTTCCCCGAGATCGTAATCAACCAGGACCAGGGCATAATTATCCAGTGATGTTGTATCGGGTGAGTATGCCTGTTTTCCGATATCGACTTCCCTGACGGCAGCTTCAGGTATGCAGTTATTGATGAGCTGCACCAGCTTTTTCAGCTTGTCATCACTGGCCTGCCCGATAAGGAGAAATTCTGTCATTCAAAATTGCCGGTTGGCTTCAAAGTAAAAAATCAATAAATTACAATCATTTATACATGGTTATTCCGGGGCACCGGAACGGTAAATGACAATAACCCCGGAGCCCGTATCCCACACTTGAAGAATTGTATCAGAAGAGTAAAAACCGGTTCAGTTCAGGAGCGTGCTGACATGGTCCAGCATCTCGTCCTCGTTGAACGGC
>DATIPP010000249.1:0-7084 GCA_035471825.1 Gammaproteobacteria bacterium | reverse complement strand
CGATATGAGGTTCAGTTCCCCGACACTGAAGATGGCGAACGCTGCAGTGATAGCCAGACCGGCAAGCAGCGTCAGTACCGATGCCGCTACCAGCCAGACTGAGCGCAGTCCCAGGAAGAGTATGACAACAACGATCCCGAGCGCCGCTATAATCGCGAGACCCGTGCCTCGGCTGACACTCAACATCTCTTCGTAAGCAAGCGCGGTACTGCCAGTCAGGCGGACTTTTACGCCGTATTTTGTTTCCAGCCCGGCTTCTTTTGACAACTCACGGATTTTTTCGATTGCGGCTTTGCCGGGTAAAAGGCCGTCGAATTCCAGTTTTGGTTGCAGCAGGATGAATTGCCGGTAGCGTTCTTCTGTTTCACCGTTTTCGCCGCTCATGAGCGATTGCCATGACAGTCGATGGAATTCGTCGTGATTGACTGCCCTGAATGCTTCCGTGATCCTTTCAAGCAAGGGATCGATATCGATATCCTCGCCGTCCGCTTTTGCCTGCAGGGCTTCTTCCAGCATGTCGAGCAGACCCCGGACGGACTGGTCGCGGGTCAAACGGCCGAGAAAAGGCTGAATGGAAGCGAGATTGTCGGCAAGGTCCTGCAGCTCTTCGGTGTCCAGGTAGAGAAGGGCGCTTTGACGGAGGAAGGGCAGTCCTTCCGGATAGTATACTGAATTGAATAACTCCGTTTGCGCTTGCAGTTTTTCGTACAATACGCCGGCTGCATCGATCGCCTGGTCCGGCGTATCGGCTTCCAGGACAACCAGTATATTGTTGGAGTACTGGGGAAAATGTTTTTCATACAGCAAATCCTGCTGGCGCCACTCCAGCTCCGAAGACAGCATGTCGCTGGTACTGGTATTCATACGGAAATTATCGACGGCGTAGTAAAGACAACCACCGGCGATGAAAAAGATCAGCAGGGCGACAGGCAGGTTGTATCGTTCAACGAACCTGACCCACGCAAGCAGGGAATGATTCAGTAGTTGACGCCAGTTGATAGACATACCGGTGATGAAATTGTCGCGCCCGGTTAAAGGTTAAGATTAAAAGATGAACAAGTTACGCGATCCACGGGAAGCGGATCCGGCTCGCCCGCATCAGACGCGAAACACGTATTCCTTATCGGGTTCCCTTTCGCAGTCGGGCGGATAGCTCTTTCGCTTGTCGGCGTAATACTGTCTCCGGTGATCCCCTTCGGACAGGCGATTGTAGGTCACATACAATACCCGCCGCGCGGCATCGGTATTGTTCGGTCTTGAGCGGTGCGGAGCGAAGGAATCAAAAAATACTGCATCACCCGGTTCGGTGGGGACCTGGACGTAATCCAGGGCATCTTCTTCCAGCGGCTTCCACTTCTCGCCGATGAATCCTTCCTTGTGGTGAGCAGGCGCCAGTTCCAGGCAGCCGTTTTCGCTGTTGGAAGCGTCAATACTGACCAGTGCCGTGATATGCAGTTTTGCATAAGTATCCCAGCCGGCCTGGATGTCCTGATGTGCCTTGAAGCCGTCACCGCCGGGCATCTTGAAGTTGATCTTGTCCTTGAACAACACGGCGGGCTCACCGAACAGATCGGAAACAACGCCCTGCAACTTGTCACCCTTGAAAAGCCGGCTGAAACCCTCGTGGAAGGGTTCTATATCTTCCATCCGGTTGAGTATCCGCTTGCCCGGTTCCAGGCGGCTCTGTTCGAAATACATCATGTACTTGCCGGGGACTTCGGGGTATTCGGCAACCTCGTTGGTCCAGGAGGTGATTTCGTCCAGCTCTTTCCCGGAAAAGAGGCCCCTGACGATAAGGAAACCATCCCTGTTAAAGTCTGTAATCTGTTGTTCAGTGAGCATGTATATCCTTGCGTGGTTTTCAGATTCCGGCGTTTTATAAACTACCTCTGTTAATAAGACAAGCTGCCTATTGGTTGAATTGCAGGCTCCTATTCGCCATGCGGCGTACCGTATCCAGTGTCCTGCCGGCCTTTTGCATGGCGCCGGCCAGACGCATTATCCGTGGTACCAGGACCGGGTTCAGGAAAATCGACATGACAAGCCGCTGCAGGTCCGGTTCACCATAATCATTCATATGCCGCGTGAGCGGTTCCGGCAAGACTACGTGCCGCTCGTCGATAATGGCGCGGACGGCGATTGCCGGCAGGCCGGCCTTCCCGGCCGCGGTCAGTATGGCCGCCGTTTCCATGTCGGCACAAATGGCACCGGTACGCTGGTGCAGGCCGGTTTTCTCAGCAACAGTCCTGAGTATGCAGGGCGTCTCCGCCAGGCCTCCCACATGGCAACCTGATACTGTCTCGTGTACACATTGCCGGATCGCATCGCGCCAGCGGGCATCGGTGGCGTAATCCCTGCCACTGTGACCGTGTATCCTGCCGGGCAATACCAGGTCGCCGGCCTTCAGTTCTTCCACCAGCGCGGCGGACGTTCCCCAACTGACCAGGCCGCCGACGCCGTGTTCAATAAGTTGCCGTGCTGCCCGGCTTGCCTTTTCAGGACCCATACCGGAGACACAGACTACCAGGTGTTCGTTCACACTGACGGGTGTGCCGGATGGGATTTTCCGGCCGGTTGCAAAACGGGCCTCGGCGGGCAGGGCGGCGATTAGTCCGACACTCAAACCTTGCGGATCAGGTTACGGTAGCGGGCCAGCGCCCACAGCGGGAAATACTTGTTGTAACCGTGGTACTTGAGGTAGAACACCCGCGGGAAGCCGGGTGCGGTAAAACACTCGTCGTGCCAGAGGCCATCGAGTTTCTGTTGCCGGAGCAGGAAGTCCACGCCGCGCTTGACCGCGCCGGAACGGACTTCCCCGGCAGCCAGCAGAGCCAGCAATGCCCAAGAAGTCTGGAACGGCGTGCTCATGTAGGGCCGCCAGTGCTTGGGCGGATAATAGCTGTCGTTGCCTTCACCCCAGCCGCCGTCTTCGTTTTGCATGGTTTCCAGCCAGTTGACTGCCTGGCGAATGTAATCCTGTTTCGGATCTTCATCGGCGACCTCGAGTGCGCTAAGGACGGACCAGGTGCCGTAGATATAGTTGGTACCCCAACGGCCGAACCAGGAACCGTCGTTTTCCTGCTCGCCCTTGATGTAATCGATGGCCGACCGGATATTGCGGCTGTACTTCTCTTTGTCGGCAAGTGCCAGGAGCGCGATGCAGCGGGCCGTCACGTCGGCGGTGGGCGGATCCAGCAGGGCGCCGTGATCGGCGAACGGGATCGCGTTCAGGTAATACTGGGTATTGTCGACCTCGAATGAACCGAAACCGCCGTTACGCGACTGCATACCGGCGGTCCATTCCGCCGCCCGGGCGATGGATTCGGCATATTCCCCTGCATCGGCACGGTGCATGGCCCAGCCAATCATGGATGTATCGTCCAGGTCCGGATAATGATAATTGCTGTACTGGAATGCCCAGCCGCCGCCCTGCAACTTCGGCCGGAAATAACGCCAGTCTCCCGGTTCATCACTGAGTTGCCTGTCCCGCAGCCAGTTGAGTGCCCGGTACAACTCCGGTTGATTATCGTCCACTTCGATCATGGCCTGGCTGGCCAGCGCCGTGTCCCAGACCGGTGAAACGCAGGGCTGGCAGTAAATAGAATTGCCGCGGTTGACCAGCAGGTTATCAATGGCCTGTCGGGCCTGTTTCCGTACCGGGTGTTCCTTCGGGTAACCCAGTACGACCAGCGATTCGAACACATTCACCATGGCCGGGAATATGCCCCCTATGCCGTGGTGTTCGTTCATCCGTTTCAGGAACCATTGTTCACACTTGCGGATGGAAATATTGCGGACGAATGACGGGACCAGTTTCTCGATGACCCGGCCGACATGGTCGAGCAACAGGAAAGCACGGCTGAGCGGCGTCGTCACGCGGAAATAGTTTTGTTCGTCTTCCGGCGGGATCGTAAACAGTTCGCGGATGTCCACGCCGCGAGGGTTGGCCGCTTCCGGCTTGATCGTGCAAAGCACGAACAGCGGCACCATGACCGTGCGCGACCAGTACGAGACCTTGCTGATATGAAACGGGAACCAGTTGGGTAAAAGAATTACTTCCGCAGGAATGAAAGGCGTTGCACGCCACGGAACCTGGCCAAAGAGTGCCAGCGTGATGCGTGTAAATACGTTGCTGTTGGCCGCGCCGCCGTGAGTCAGGATGGCATTGCGCGCCCGGACCATGTGATCGGCATTGGGATCGTCACCCACCAGCTTCAGGGCGTAATAAGCCTTGACCGAGCAACTGAGATCGAACCCGCCACCGTAATAAAGCGGCCAGCCGCCATGCTCTGCCTGGTGCTCGCGCAGGTAAACGGCGATGTTCTGTTCCAGCTTGTCGTCGATCTCGCCGACGAAATGATTCATTAATATATATTCGGCCGGTATGGTGCAGTCGGCCTCGAGTTCGTAGACCCAGTGTCCGTCATCCTGCTGGTGATTGAGGAGGGCATCTTTCGAAGCCCGGATGGCATCATCCAGGCTCAGCGGGATAAGACGGCTGACTATGTCATCGCGGGCAACACCACCAGCGGTTTCAGTCAGTTTATATCTGGGTTGAACCAGCATTCTCTCTGTCTTTATCGTTATTGGTTATGGTGACCGTTCAGGTATCCGTTATCAGCAGGGAAAGCATTGAAGAGCTCATTGGCAGGTGCATCAAGATTTATCCCGATTATTGTTTATACAGCGCTATACCTTGCGGCGCCTAGTTTCTCACGAATGTCTGTCCTGGGCAAATTCCTGGAAACCAGTTCAAAAAGCCGGTTCAAGGCCCTGTCGTGGCTTGCAAACAGGTTGGTCATGATGATGGTTGCCCGGACACTCCGGCGGGATATTTTTACCTCGGCCCCTTCACTGAAGTCACGGTGCCTGTTCAGTTTCCTCAGTGTCAGTATCGCCATCCCCAGTGCCCACAGGCAGAACCGCCGGATGCCTGCCTCTTCGGCAGGAATCAACAGTGTATAATCCAGCGCATCCCGCAGGTGGTTCCTGGCCACGCCGATTAGCGTACCGAGTCCTCGATGAAAGCCTTCATCCTTGCAACCGGGATGCAATTCCATCAATTCGAAACCTTCCTGCCGGAAAATGTCCTGCGGAAGCCAGCAGGCGCCGCGTTTCCTGTCTTCCCAGATGTCTTTCAGGATGTTGGTCATTTGCAGTCCCTGGCCAAAAGAGACTGCGAGTGACATCATGGTGTCGCGGTTACGGTTGATATCTTCAGAGTAATCGCAAAACAGTTCGGTCAGCATTTCGCCAACAACGCCGGCAACGTAATAACAATACTCGTCCATTGCCGGCAGGTCTTTCAGGCCCTCGAGCGTTTCCGTGTCCTGGTAATTCGCCATGCCTTTCGCCATGATACGGATGCAACGTTCCATGGCGCGGCGCTGGTTATCATTGAAACTGTGGGTGATGCGGATCACGGCCGGTGTATGCAGAATCAGATCGTGTTCCGCTTCCAGTGTGTGTGACGACAGGAGTGGAAATAATTCATCCGCGAACGCCTGTGCCGATATTTTTCCGGCAACGACTTCAATGAACATGTCCGTAAACCGGTGCGTCTGTTCACAATCCAGTGCATTGTCGTCTTCAATCGTATCCGTGATTCGGCAGAGGAGGTAGGCGTTGCTGATGACCCTGCGCAAACCTTCAGGTAACTGCGGGATTGTCAGTGCAAAGGTCCGCGAAACATCCTGTAGAATTTTTTCCTGGTAAACCTCGTCGGCAACAGGAGGAACGTTGTTAATTTGACCGGGCATTCTGCAGATTATCGCAAAACAGCATCACGCGGCACAATGCTGTATCAGCTATTTATTGTTCTTCTCTGTATCAGTCGCTTGCTTTCCACGAATTGCCAGAACAACAATCCCGGCAAATCAATCACCGGTTCACGGATACGGATAGCGAGTGACACGGCCAGTGCAATATCCGGACCCATGCCGAGGAGGGCGCCAATAACGATAAATGCACCTTCCTGTATGCCGTAGGCATTCGGAATAACAAAGGCCACATCGCTGAGTGTGGAAGTCAGGCTTTTCAGCATCAGTGCCTCGGGGAGGCTAATGGGAAATCCCAGCAGATAACAGGCCAGCCATACCTCGGCGGTCTGTACCATCAGTCCGGTGGATTTCAGCAAAACGGACAGCAAGAACCGGCGTTGATTCCGGTACAGGGCCATCACGGTCTGGTCCACGGCCTTCGCGTTATTGCTGATTTCACTCCAGTCACCGGATTTCACCAGCCTGGCGCCGATGCTCGAGAGGAGATTGAACATGCCGGCGCGTTGTACCAGGAAGAAACCGACGACACATATCGCAAGAACACCAAAACCGCCGAGTGCCACGAGGGCGAGTTGATCATTTAACGACAGGTAAAACAACAGGGCGATTCCCGTCAGCCCCCAGACAATGACCGCGAGCACCTGGACGGTCTTGTCGACCAGCACCGAGGCGCTGGCATCGATACCCTTACCGCCCCAGAGAGTCAGCAGACGCGCCTTGACGATTTCGCCGCCGATGGTGGCGACGGGTAACAGGCTGTTCACGGACCGGCCCAGCCAGATGGCGAGCAGGGCATGATTGAAAGTGGGTTTTTGTTCTTCCCTGAACAACAAGCGCCACGATTCACTGGCGAAAATCAGGTTCGGGACCCAGATGAACGGCAGCACGAGCAGCACCCAGCCGGAATGGACCAGATGACGCACGATCTCCTCCAGCCCCTGCGTGACGAGCAGCAGCACCAGGATGAACAGCCCGAAGACCATGCCGATGATGGAGAGGCGTTTCATTAGATGTGTCCTTGGTTTTTATAGAGGATTGCTGCCAGGGGAGGGATAACATATCACAGCGTATGGCCGGTGTTTAATATTCATTTACCGGACACAATAAAAAAGCCCGGCCGGGATCACCGATCGGGCTTATGTGCGGGAGGGTATCCCGGCTTTTTGACTACATCGTTACAATCTACAATCGACGGCGCGCAAACCCGAGTCCGGTGAGCCCGAAACCTGGCAGCAATGAGGTTCCCTCAACCTCAACCAGGAATACTCCTCGCTTCTGATGCTCTGCAACAACATCCGTACGTC